>JAKSMH010000012.1 GCA_024400715.1 Bacteroidales bacterium
ATTCTTTCCAATCAAAGGATTATCACCAAATAAATTGATATGGTCACGAATCAACATCATTTCCCCAATCTTAAACGACGGATTCATTCCTCCCGCCGCATTGGACAAAATGACAATGCCAACACCGAGTTCCTTAAATATGCGAATGGGAAAAGTCACCGTTTTCAAATCGTATCCCTCATAATGATGAAAACGTCCGTTTTGGACCATCACCTCAACTCCGTTCAAGGTGCCAAAAATCAAAGAGCCCTTATGACCACGCACCGTGGAAATAGGAAAATTGGGGATTTCTGTGTAAGGGATTTCCTGCTCAATCTTCAGATAATCAACCAAGCCGCCCAAACCTGAACCCAAAACGATGGCAATACGAGGATGAACTGAAAATTTATTTCTTAAAAAATCAACTGTTTCTTTTATTTTATCAACCATAGTAATCGTATTTATTTCGCAAAATTAATAAAAAGTTCAATACAAACTTATCATCTAATTAATAAACAACTGATTATAAATAACTTATAATTATTTGGTCAAACTTTTCCTTCTCGTCAAATAAGAATTCCACTTCAATGGGAATGGAAAATAAAGGCATTTGATTTACGCATTTTCCTACTTCATGATACAGCAAGCGCATACTGTCCTTTTCGGTGGTCAGCAAAACCCTATTTTTTGATTTATCTATAAAATATTGATTATGAATATTTTCTATTTCACTTTTAGAAAAATAATGATGATCTGGATACTGAAAATGTTTGATAATTTTATACTTTGACTTCAAATAATCGCACAAAGGTTCGGGATGAGCAATAGCGGTCAACAAAACCACTTCCGTCGTGAAATCAAGCTGTTTTTCGCGGGCAATAGGAGTTAACGGCTGCCATTCGCCATATTTCATCGTGGTGAAAAACAAGTGTTGATGTTCTTGCAAATTCAATCGTTTTCGCCAAACCTCCTTTTGATCAATTTTCAACTCCGCAGGAGATTTGGTGACAATGACAAGGTCGGTCCACCGAGCGGCCGACTTAAATTCTCGAAGTCGTCCCATAGGCACAGGGAAGTCGTCGCAATACGGTTGACTGTATTCCGTAAGCAAGATTCTACACTTGGGCGAAACCTGCAAATGCTGATAACAATCATCCAAAACCACGCATTGAAGTTCGGGAAATCTTTTTTGCAACTGCTGCAAACCTATTTTTCGTTTTTCGGCAACGGCCACTTTTATCTGAGGAAACTTCGTGTAAAATTGCAAAGGTTCGTCCCCGATACCATCCACCGAAAGTGTTGTTCCCGCCAATTCGTTGGCCAAGACAAATCCTTGTGTTTTGCGGCGATAACCGCGACTTAAAGTGGCCATTGCGTATTTTTCAGATAACAATCGAATCAAATATTCCACGTGAGGGCTTTTTCCGGTTCCGCCCACCGAAAGATTTCCAACCCCAATAATAGGAATTTCTGATTTGTACGAGGCACAAAAACCACTGCGGTACAAGGTACGACGCACCGCAGCTACCGCCCCGTAAATCCAAGCCATCGGAAACAGCAAATATCTACTTATCTTCACTGGCTTCCACCTCCTTATTTTTGGCTTCCTCCCACTGCTCATATCTTTGGATAATCTTGGTCACCAACTTGTGTCTGACCACATCACTATTATCCATAAAAATAAAATCAATTCCCTTCACTCCTTTCAACACACGGCTGGCGTTCACCAAACCCGATTTTTGGTGCTTCGGCAAGTCGATTTGGGTGATATCACCCGTGATAAAGAACTTGGCATTACGACCCATACGCGTCAAGAACATCTTGAGTTGGCTTTCGGTGGCGTTTTGCGCCTCATCCAAAATCACGTAGGCATTGTCCAAGGTTCGTCCACGCATAAAAGCCAAGGGGGCAATTTCAATGGTTTTGTCTTCCATATAGGAAATCAGTTTCTGCATCGGCATCATATCCCATAAAGCATCATAGAGCGGCTGGAGATAGGGGTCCAACTTATCTCGCAAGTCGCCAGGCAGAAAACCCAGATTTTCACCGGCTTCCACTGCGGGACGTGTTAAAATAATGCGGCGGACCTGCTTGTTTTTCAACGCGCGGACTGCCAATGCCACCGCGGTATAGGTTTTACCGGTTCCTGCGGGTCCAATGGCAAATACCATATCATTTTTTGCTGCACTTTCCACCATTTTCCGCTGATTTGGCGTAATGGCCTTGATAACACGACCTTCACGGCCATGCAAAATGATATTATCCACGATACCGCTGCTATCCATACGGTAAAAACTATCGTCTTCGGAAGCGGTAATGTTCAAAATGTCATTTTCGTCAATTTTGCCAAACTGCTCAAAATGTTTCAGCAGCAACTCAAAACGAGAAACAAAAAGCTCCACTTCGCTATCCTCGCCCGTCACCTTGACTTCATTTCCCCTTGCGGTAATTTTGATTTTGGGATAAATATTGCGAAGTAAATCTATATTGGAATTATTTTGTCCGTAAATGCCCATCACATTGGCCGGATCAAGCGAAATATTGTTTTCCATACTGGATTTATTTAATAACGATATAATCCAATGGATTAACAGGAAATCCATTGTACCATAATTCAAAATGCAAATGAGGACCTTTGATATCATCATTCCCGCTCATTCCCATCTTGGCAATGGCTTCACCCATAGTTACCTTTGTACCCACCGATTTAAGTAAAACATCGGCATGCATATAAATGGAAATAATATTGCCCGGATGCTGCACGACCAAGGTATTTCCACTAATAGGATCAAATCCTGAATAAATAACAATGCCGTCGGCCACACAAGTAATGATCGTATGTCTTTTATTCTGAATATCAATGCCATAATGATTGCTGGCCATATCGAAATTCTTAACAATCATTCCGGTTGTAGGAGTATAAAGTGTTACATTACTAATATTAGCCCGATGCGTTACAGGAATTTTGCTGTTATCTTCTTCCGTCCTCACATTATTTGACAACAGCATATTTGCCTGATTATCGACTTCTTCCATAGCTTCTTTCTGCGAGTTGTCCCGTTCCTTCAAATCGTGGCTGGCGGTTTGGGAACCCTCACCGTCCATACTATTTTCGTCTTCCACAATTTGATTATTCAAAATAGCACACAAGTTGTCTAAATATTGCTGATTTTGCTGAGCCAAAAGAGACATGGAATCCACCTGGGCGGACACATTCAGGTACAACTTATGTTCTTCTAAAGTAGTATAGCCCGGAATGTAGTATTTTAAGGGCGTAATGCTGATAATCAATGCGGTAAGTGCAATGAGAAAAACTGCCGCTGAACCCACAATGACAAAAATTCGTTGCGGTGTCAAAATCAGCGAAAACTTCTCGGCATGATTCTCTTCCGTTTTAATGGTCAAACGATAATGCGTCTTCCAATTAGCGGAAATATCCTTAAAAAGCTGCTTGAGTTTGCTATAAAAATTTTTGAATTTCATATTGGCAGATTTTTAAGACAGAGCTTGGTTAACAACTTTCGAAGATTCAAGAATAGCATCATATTCCTGAGGAGTAATATCATCAAAGAAATAGTGGACAGGATTCACTTTCACCCCACCCTTGATGACTTCATAGTGAAGATGTGGTCCAAATGAAAGACCCGTATTCCCCACATAACCAATCAATTGCCCACGTTTCACCTTTTCACCGGGTTTTACCACCTTTTTGGACAAGTGCGCATACAACGACTGATAGGAAAAACCATGGTTAATAACCACCGTTATACCATAACCGCTACCACCCGTTTGGTTTGTGACCCGTCCATCAGCGGTTGCGTAAATAGGAGTCCCCTTGGGAGCGGCAATATCCACGCCCGTATGCATTCTCATAGTTTTCAAAATAGGATGATATCGGCGACCAAAACCGGAAGTGACAGAATGGACGTTTTTCATAGGACGGATAGCCGGAATGGAGGCCAACATTTCAGACTTTCGCTGGACCACGGCGGCAATCGTATCAAAAGAACGCGATTGGGCCGACATCTGCACAATCAGTCTATCCGCCTTATCGGAAACGTTTTTCATCAAATCAAAGGCATCACCATTGTCCAAAGAAGCAGTTTTATTTGCAAACAATGCTGGATAGCGCTGCTCTGCCGGCAAGGGATTGGCTTCAAAAATAACACGATAAATATTGTCATCTCTATTTTCAATATCCGCTAAAGCATCCGACATCACATCCAACTGCTTATCCAAACTCTTGATTTGCGCTTTCAGCTTTTCGTTTTCCTGCTGAAGCATCTTCTCTTTTGGAGAATCAATCAAATAAAATGCAATCCAAATAAAAATGGCCGCAAAAGTCAAGGCACTGGCAAAAATCCACAGCACACGCTTGACTATGTCCTTCACGCTCAACTTAACCTTCTCAAACGAAAGGGTTTTCGTATTGAAATGATAAAAGGTCTTGGCCATTTTTTAATTACTTACAATCTATGCAAATTAACGAACCTACGACAAATCCATTATCTGGTTGCTTGTTTCGCTTTAATAACAATTTTAGTTGAATCGCATATTTTTGTGATAAATATCTGAATGAATCGCCATAATCAAGTTTATGGTAACTAATATCCGATTTCGTGTTTTTCAATTGTAAATACACGACTTCACCTTCCACGGGTTCATAATCATCATAGGCATCGTTATAAGTACGCAAATCCGATTCCATCAATTGGGTTTCACGAGCCAATTTCGCGTAGGTGTCACCTTTGTGCGCAATAACAAATTTAATCTTGTTGTTTTCATACACGTCGCGCTGCGTATAAGGGAAATAGCTTACCTTGTATTCATTGTCTTTCGCCGTAAAAACATTCATATTGACGATAGGTCTCGAATCTGCGTCACTACCCTTGGAGGTTTTGGCGGACTTATTCGCCTTGGCACGATTAATGTAAATTTCAATTCCATCAATCACCGTATCAGGCTTTACCGTCTGATTATCTTCAATTTTTGTATTTTCTTTCTTTTCAGGAAGAGAAGCTGGACTTTCAACTTTTTCAACCGCCGGCTGAACTACGGTTTTAGGTTTCACCTGGGCTTGCTGAGGTTCGGTTACGGGCGTTGCTGCCACAGGAACAACCGCAGGAACAGTCACTTGTTCAGCCACTTCTGGTTCTGCTTTTTTTTCTACTTCTACCGTCTGAACAGGCTTTTCGGAAGTTCTATCAAAACGAGTCAAATTATATTTTTCAATAAGATTGATCAAACGCTGAGCATATTCAGGGTTGATGGAATAACCGCAAGTCTGCAAGCCATTGGCCCAGGACCTATAATCATCAACAGGAAGCTCAAACAAAGCTGCATAGCGAGGACGCGTTGTCAAAAACAAATTATGATCTTGGAAAGATTCTTCTACATTATTGTAGAAGCGATAGCAATTGCTGCTCTTGTCGGACGTTTCATAATAAGTTTCACCCTTGTATTCACTATTGCACAAAAGTCCAAAATGGTTAAACGACTCCTTCGCCACCTTACTTTGCCCCGCATTGGAAGAATAAATGGCCTGTGCCAACTTCACACTGGCGGGAATATGGTAGGTTTTCATTGACTGCACAGCTAACGACGAATATTTGTCAATATAAGACAAAACATCTTCCTCTGCATACTGTGCGTATGTATAAAATACTGAAAAACAAGCAATTAATAAAAATATTTTTTTCATAGTCTTAATGTTTCAAAATAATAATATCATTAGGATGTATAACTGAATTTTCATTCAAATTATTGTATTTATAGATAAAATTCAGTCTAATACCATATTTTTGAGCAATATAGCGTAAAGTTTCCCCTGTTTGGACCAGGTGATTTTTTTCCACGCCCGCTTTACCTTTAACGCCCAGATAGACGACCTCGCCCGGCACCAACTGTTGTTTGGAGTCCGTAACGTCATTGTATTTTCTAAGATTTTTTTCGGTATCTTGAACATCTTTGGCAATGGAAGCATACGTGTCATTTTCCGTTGCGATGACTAAATACGTTTTATTATTGGAAAAGACTTCCCTATCGGTAAAAGGATATTTTACTTTCGGAAAATCTGTGGGAGTAGCCGTAAACACAAGACATTTGGAAGTTTCTGGCTTAGGCTTGTCTGGACTTTGCTTGGGAGCATACACACTATCCTTCTTAATGGCAACAAACTTTGGTGATTGAGGTTTTTTCACCTCTACTTGAGCCACTTCCTCCTGTTTTCTAACATTTTCGTCGATAAACCAATTGCTGGCCAATCGCTGTTGATAGAGTGTGTCGTATTGGGCAATATTAAACCGCTGAATCAAATCAATCAAGCGCTCGGCATATTTTGGATTTGTCGCATAACCGGCCGCTTTCAAACCCTTGGCCCAAGATTCATAGTCCATCACATCCAAGTCAAACAAATTGGCATAACGGGAACGCGAGGTCAAAAACAGGGAATGGTCGTTGTAAGATTCTTCTGCCGTGGCATATTTTCTAAAGCATTCCTGCAATTCATCATCATCGATTCTCAAGGTGTCGCCGGTCCAAGTATTGTGGCACTTAATGCCGAAGTGGTTATTGCCTTCCTTGGCCAAGCGACTGGTTCCGCAGGCACTTTCAAAAACGCCCTGGGCCAAGGTGATGCTGGCCGGAATCTTGTATTGATACATCTTTTGAATCGCCAAATCCTTATATTGATTCAGGTAATTGACGATATCCTGATCTGTGTATTGCGCCGACAATTGCAGGCAGGCAAATAATAAAACTAAAAATGGGATACGTGTCTTCATTCAAATTATTTGTTGAGGGCATCTAAAACGACGCCTGTGTAAAAATTTCTTAAATCTATCTTATTGTATTTCACTTGATTAGGGATGATACTCATAGCAGTTTGTCCTGGAATCGTATTGATTTCCAAGAAATAGGGAGTTCCTTCCGGCGTTATAATAAAATCGACACGCACAACCCCCTTACAGTTTAAATGGTGATATACTTTTTCGGAATATTTCATCACCAATTCGTAATTTTCCTTAGACAGACGGGCAGGCGTAATCAAGTCGTGCAAGCCGTCGGTATATTTGGACTGGTAATCGTAAAATTCGTTCTTACTGGTGATTTCCGTTACGGCCAGAGCACGCAACTTCCCGTCCACGGTGGCCACGCCGCAAGCCAATTCCTGTCCTGAGATCAACTTCTCTATCATCAATTGGTCATCATATTTGAAAGCCTCGGCAATGGCAGATTTCATTTGTTCCATATTATTCACCTTGGTCACGCCAACGCTGGAACCTGAATTGCAGGGTTTGACAAAGCAAGGAAATCCGCAAACGCGTTCCACCTCAGCTTCGTCAATCACATCATCACGATAAAAATGAAGCGATGGAGAAACAGGCACTCCGATATCGCGCACAACGACATTGCAGAAATATTTGTTGAAAGTCAGTGCCGAACAGAAACAGTCGCAACCGGTATAGGGAATATCAAGCATATCGAAATAGCCCTGAAACTTTCCATTTTCCCCGGGATTTCCGTGAATGGCGATGAACACCACGTCAAAAATGATTTTCTGACCATTCAGTGTCAGCGAAAAGTCATTTTTATCAATGATATGCTTGTTGTTTTGATCGTCGCAATAGCTCCATTCCGTTCCTTTAACATGAATAAAATAGGGATTGAACAGCTTTCGATCCATCTGATTCATGATACTCTCACCGGTTTTGAGAGAGATTTCGTATTCACCGGAATTGCCACCGGCCAAAATAGCTACATTTTTCATTTTTACATTATTATACAATCTCGCAAAGATACTAAAAACAGATGTGGCATTTTTTTTATTACCAATATTTTTTGAACATCAGCAAGTTAATTTTAAAACCCTATTTATGTTGTTTTTAAAATTCGGGATTACCTCGTTTAATCTTGTTGATATTCCGATGATTTCTCCTTTCGTCTGAATGGCGGCGAGGCATACGTATGCAGAGTTGGCAGCGCAAAATAAGAGGTAAAAGTACGTGAGTGGTGTCGCCTGACTCATCGCCATTCCGCCGAAGCCAAAGTGGGGAAGAATGCACTTTACAAGTCTTGAAGGGATATTTCTGTTAAAATTTGATCAAGTGGGTTATAAGTCCAAAAAATTTTGTAAGTTTGCAAACTCATTAATACATTGGATAAATAATGAACGATTTATTAGATAAATTAGCAATTATACACCAACGGTGGCTTGAAATCGGGGAAGAAATCACCAAACCCGAAATCATTGCCGATATGAAGAAATTCATCAAGCTGAGCAAGGATTACAAGGATTTGCAAGCCGTGGTGGAAGCTTACAAGAAGTATAAAAATATTGTTGAAAACATAGCCAATTCCAAAGAAGTGATTGCCACGGAAAAGGATGAGGATTTTCGCGAAATGGCGAAAGAGGAATTGGACAATTTTCTGAAGGAAAAAGACCAAATGGAAGACGACATCCGTTTATTGCTCTTGCCATCCGATCCTCAGGACAGCAAAAACGCGCAAGTGGAAATCCGTGCCGGCACCGGTGGCGACGAAGCCAGCATCTTTGCCGGAGACCTGTTCCGTATGTACCAACATTATTGCGATAAAAAAGGTTGGAAATACGAAGTGGTTTCGATGACCGAAGGCACCGTGGGCGGCTTCAAGGAAATCGTCTTCACCATCAGCGGTGACGGCGTTTACGGCCTGATGAAGTACGAGTCCGGCGTTCATCGCGTACAACGCGTGCCCCAAACCGAAGCGCAGGGCCGTGTCCACACCTCCGCCGCATCAGTGGTTGTCCTTCCCGAAGCCGACGAATTCGACGTTGAGTTGAAAATGAGCGATATCCGTAAAGACACCTACTGCTCTTCAGGTCCTGGCGGCCAATCCGTTAACACCACCTACTCCGCCGTTCGTTTGACTCACATTCCAACGGGTATCGTGGTGGCCATCCAAGACGAAAAATCACAACTCAAGAATCTTGACAAGGCTATGAGCGTTTTGAGAACACGTCTTTTTGAACGTGAATACAAGAAATATCTTGACGAAGTGGCCTCCAAGCGTAAAACGATGGTTTCTACCGGTGACCGTTCGGCCAAGATTCGCACTTACAACTATCCACAAAACCGCGTTACCGACCACCGTATTAATCTTACGATGTACAATTTGGTTGGATTTATGGATGGCGACATTCAAGAGACTATTGAGGCCCTGCAAGTGGCAGAAAACGCGGAAAGATTAAAAGAAGCCGTTGAAGTTCAATAAAAAAAAGGTGCTGATCAAATTTTTAGAATAAATTTCAATTAATAGATAGTATTAATCAAAAAAACAACATTAAAACAATAAAAATATGGCATTAGAAATCAACTCCAGCAATTTTGAATCTCTCGCCAATGGCGACAAATTAGTAGTCATCGATTTTTGGGCTCCTTGGTGCGGTCCTTGCAAAGCCTTAGGTCCAACCATTGAAGAAGTAGCCGCTGAATACGAAGGCAAAGCCGTCGTGGGCAAATGCAATGTGGATGACAACAACGACATCGCCATGCAGTTTGGGGTACGCAACATTCCTATGATTGTCTTTTTGAAAGGCGGCGAAGTAAAGGATGTCAACGTCGGCACCCTGAAGAAAAGCGAACTCACCGCTAAAATCGACGCATTGCTGTAATCCCTGACAATTTATTATTCATTTAAACAATAAAAATTATGATGGAATTATTGACCAAAAATTTGACAGTTACGCTGCTTATTCTGAGTTTGCTCATAGTAATTCCCTTTGTTATTTACTATGTTCGCACAGCTAAAAAAGAGCATCCGAAAGGCTTAATCGCTGCCGCCCTGAGTAATATGGGCGAGCGTTTCGGCTACTACATCATGAATGCCGTTCTGGTACTGTTTCTCTGCTCAAAATTCGGTTTGAAAGACACTACCGCAACTGCTATTTATTCTGTTTTCTATATGGGCATCTATATTTTGAGCCTCGTGGGCGGTATCATTGCCGACAGAAAACAAAATTACAAAGGTACAATTATGTCTGGTTTGGTGGTTATGGCAATCGGCTATGTCATTTTGGCTATTCCTATTTTGGCCACTGCCGGCAACATCGTTTGGTTGCTGCCCTTAACCTGCCTGGCCCTGTTGTTCATTGCCTTCGGCAACGGTTTATTCAAAGGCAACTTGCAAGCCATGGTCGGTCAATTGTACGACAATTTTGAAGCCGAAGCGGCCCAAAAAGGCGAAGAAGAACTCCGTATCGCCAAGAGCAAACGTGACCCTGGTTTCCAGATTTTCTACGTTTTTATCAATGTCGGTGGTTTGGTAGCTCCTTTCATTGCACCACTGATTAGACAATGGTGGTTAGGATTGCACAATATGAAATTCAATGCCAACCTTCCTTCTCTCTGCCACGAATTCATTGAAAAAGGTCAGGCAATGGGCACTGAGGCAATGGCTAAATTGAACGAGTTGGCTGCTTCCGCTTCAACCGTTGAAATCAGCGACATCAGTACTTTCTGCGGCCAATATCTCGACGTATTCAACACGGGTGTTCATTTCTCTTTCATCGCTTCCGTATTGGCGATGGCAATCTCATTGACCATTTTCGCTTGCAAGAAAAAAAGCTTACCCAATCCTGCCAAAAAAGAAAAGGCAACTGCCGTTGAATATACACAAGAAGAAAAACAAGCCATGGCAACCGAAATCAAACAAAGATTGTATGCTTTGTTTGCAGTATTGGCTATCGCCGTCTTCTTCTGGTTCTCATTCCACCAGAACGGTACTTCCATGTCGCTGTTTGCCCGTGATTTTGTTGACACCTCGGCATTAGCACCAGAAATCTGGCAGGCTGTCAACCCATTCTTCGTCATCGTGTTGACTCCTATCATCATTTTGATTTTCTCGGCCTTGGCACGCAAAGGCAAAGACATATCCACCCCTCGCAAGATTGCTATGGGTATGGGTATTGCCGCCACCGCTTATCTGATTATGGCCATCTTCTGTAATGCCAGTGGTTATCCTTGCGCAGAAGAATTCAGAACTACCGGTACCGAAGCTGA
>JAKSMH010000120.1 GCA_024400715.1 Bacteroidales bacterium
GGCGGGACTGTTATGGAGTTTCTCGCCCAATAAGACCGATAGATATACGATTGGCCTGAGTGCCAAGCATTTGACTCAGCCCAAGCAATCGTTTAATGATGTGGCCACGCGCCTGCCGATCAATGTCAATGCCTATTTTACGTCAAGTTTTCGTTTGGTGAGCGATTTCGCCTTGCAACCTGCGGTTTATGCCGAATTTCAAAAACAGTTTTATGAAGTCGTCGTTGGGGCTAATGTCGAATATTTCCAGATGAAAAACAGCTATACCGTTAATTTTTCGGTGGGTGGCGGCATTTTTTATCGCGTGAAAGACGCTTTGATTGTCGATGTCTTCTTCGATTGGCAGAATTTGCGTCTCGGTGTCAATTATGATATCACAATGTCCACGCTGACTCCCGCCAACAAAGCCCGCGGCGGCTTGGAATTGTCCGTGAATTATACTTTCAAACGAAAGAGAATAACCAAAATCGGCAAGGAACCTTGCCCCTTTGATGTAATGTGATGAAGAAAATCGGCTTGCTTTTGGGGTTGCTTCTTCTTTTGCTTTGCCAGACTTGGGCTCAGCAAAAGTTGTCGTTTGCCGAACAAAAAGCCAAACGAGAACAATTGCTGCACGACACCTTGCCCTTCTTGTGTCAGCGACTGTCTTCTACCATCAACAGTCCATTCTCGGAGTATTGTCCTGTACTTTTGTCCGATTCCGTTTTTTTGTTTTCCTCAATGCGTTCCGAAATCGATGATGATAACGCACTGTTCTTCGATCCCCAATGGACTAGTCGTATTTATCAAGCGCAATGTCACCAAAATGACTTTTCCGAGGTGATTCCCTTGAGCAAAATCATCAACAAAAGTAATTATTATCACCCTAATTTCACGCTGAATGAAAATCGGGATTATATGGTGTTTTCTCGCTGTGTGAGAAATACATACGAGGAATTGGTGTGCGATTTGTACGATAGCCATAAGCAGAATGGAAAGTGGCAAAAACCACAATTGTTAGGAAGTGGCATCAATGACAAGAATTACACAAGTACGCAGCCCTGTTTGGTTGAGTTGAAGGACTATGCGGTGCTGTATTTCGTTTCCAATCGTCCTAATGGCCAGGGAGATATGGATATCTGGTTTTCTGTCTGCAAAATCGGCCACTATGAAACGCCGATAAATGCGGGAAGTGCCATCAATACCGCTGGCAACGAAGTCACTCCTTTCTACGATGTCAATGCTTCCATTCTCTATTTTAGTTCCGATGAATGGTTGGGAATAGGCGGTTACGACGTGTTTTTCAGCAAAGGCGGATTGAGCAGTTGGTCAGTGCCCCAAAATATGGGCGTTCCAATTAATTCGACGGAAAATGATTTTTATTTTTCAGTGACGAATCAAGATGGAACGAAAGGATATTTCTCGTCAAATCGACCCATCGACGAGTTTCATCTGGAGGATACCTGCTGTAATGATATTTTTTACTGGGAAAAGAAAATCCCTAAGACCGATTCTTCCACAAAAAAGACCGATTCCGTGCTGTGCCAAATTCGTGGCATTTTCCCGATAACCCTGTATTTTGATAATGATTATCCTGATCCCAAAACGCTAAAGGACAGTACTTCTTCGCTTTATTTTGAACTTTTGGAGCAATATCGATTGGCGAAAAACGATTATGATGATAGGCAAACGTCTGATGAGGATAAATTGTGGACACAGGCATTTTTTCAGGATTCCTTGTCGCAATGCCAATTTAAATTAGGACTTTTACTTGATTTTTTAGAAAAACAAATGAACGCCGGCAAGACGTTGATAATCAGTATTGAAGGATTTGCAAGTGCCTTACACGCCGAATCTTATAATCAGCACTTGTCTCAACGGCGTATTGTCAGCGTGAAGAATGAAATGATGAATTATCATAACGGCATATTGATGTCCTATATTCAAAAGGGGCAATTGCAGATTCGGGAATTGCCGGAAGGTAGCACTCACGCTGAAACGAAAGGCGATCCCGTTTATGGGAAAACGGCCATCTTGCAACGAAAAATCACCCTGAAGAATATTGAATTGAAAATGGAAAATCAAGAGCAATAGCGAAAAGAATTGCCCGCCACACTTAGTTTCTTAGTTTCTTAGTTTTCTTAGTTTCTTAGTTTCTTAGTTTCTTAGTTTCTTAGTTTCTTAGTTTTCTAATCTCCCTCCCCAAAATCAATAAGCATGCAGTCCCCCAAACCACAAATTTACCCCAAAATAGGTCGTTAACAAGAATAAAAAGGATAAAATGATGCCGATATGATACCAAAATGACTGTCTCTTGACGATAAAACGACTGCCGACGAGGGTTGAACTGTAGGCGATGAGTGTCAGAAGTGCCAAATTTTCCTTCGGATCCCAATTCCAATAGCTTCCCCAACTGAGTTGTGCCCACACGGAGCCGGTCATAATGCCGAAAGCCAAGAAAACAATGCCCAAAATATCCAAAATTTTGCTCATATCTGTGAACTCCTGAATGTCTTTTTTATTTTTCTTGAATGCCATAAAAATGATGCTGACGAGGGCCAACATGAGGGTGAAACAGAAACAACTATAGGCCAACATTGTAATGCTGACGTGTATGTTGAGCCACGGAGATTGCAAAATGGCATTCAGTGCCGAAAACCCACTTCCTTCGATGAGGTAGGCAGATAATAGTATGAAGCCCCCAAAGAGTAAACCGAGAAAACTTATGATTTTTTGTCTATGACTGATAAAATAACTGATGATGAGTACGCCAATGCCGAGGCATAGCATTGTGTCGTGGGTGTTGCCCAAAGGGAAATTTCCACTGATGTAACTTCGGATAATCAAATCAAAAAGAAGCAGTAAAAAGGCAAATAAATGCAAGATTTTACCACTTTTCACACATTGACCGCATTTTCTGTTTTGAAAAACGATGAAAAATTCGATAATGGCAAAGAAAATCAGGCAGAGACAAATAATCAATTCTAAATTATAGTGTAAATAAAACAGTTCTGCTTTTTCTTTTGGTCGATGGATATGCGGATTTCTTTGTTCTTGGAATAAGCTGATTGACTGGATGATATAGCGGGTTTGTGCAGTGTCGTTCTGGATGATGCTGAGTTTTAACAAGTCTAAAATATGGGCGATAAACAAACTGTCGGACGCTTGCGAAAAGGAGGTGTCATCGGGACATAACCAATGGTTTTGCTGGGGAAAAATTCGCATTAGCGGTCGTGGGGTATTGGCCGACCAATGTTCCGGGAAAAGGTAAATGTCCAAAACAGTTTGGGTGCCAAGGACTTGCTTCGATTCGTGCTTGTTAGGAAAGACAGTGTTGCAGTAGTCTCGTGCGTAACTTTCAAATGGGGCGATACGTCCGTTGTAATAGACGGACAATCGGCTGAAATCAGCGGCTGTGTTGACACCAACGGTGAAACTGTTGGAAAATCCTTTGAGCGGTAGTAACAGTATTGCCAAGAAAGATAATCGGCGTAGCAGCTTGCGGAAAGGACTGTCTTTATGGCAAAGTAAGGCAATGAGCCCGAAAGCGATGAGCAGATAGCCGCTAAGCACCAGCGGAATGCCGCACGGGTCGTGACGAATGAGCAGGACGCTGCCTTGCAGGTCTTTGTCGTATCCTTGCTGAATGATGGTGAAACCCTGAAAATTTGCTGGATGGTTGCAGGAAACTTGTTTCTCAACGCCGTTGTCTTTTTGGAAAATTGTTAAACGGCTGGTAAAGTTTGTCGGGGTGAGCGTGCCGTCTTGGTATTGAATGTCAAAATCTGTTAATTGTATTTGGAAAGGAAGATTATTGCTATAACTTTCGCCTTTGCGAAGATGGATTTGTTGTTTAGAACCTCCCCAATAGGTGCATAATCCCCCAGCGATAACCAATGCGATGCCAATTATCAGTATGATGTAATGAAGATGGATTTTTCTGCCCATATAAAGTTTATGTTATCATAAAAAAAGGATGACCTGCTAAAGGCCACCCTTTTTGTATATGAAAGTGTGTATATTATCTTCCGCCTCTTGGAGAACTTCCTCTCGAACCGCCACCACCGCTATATCCGCCACCAGAGAAACCTCCGCCTCTTGAACCGCCTCCGCTATATCCACCGCCACTGAAGCTTCCGCCTCTTGAACCGCTACTGTAGGAAGAACCACTTGGGGCACTTGGTCTTGAGTAGCTGCTGCTTGGTCTTGAACTATTGCTTGGTGTACTACTGGGTCTTGAATAGCTATTGTTAGATTTGCTGTTGGAAGAATTGCTGGAAGAATTACTGGGTCTTGAATAGGTGTTGCTATTGCTTGACGAGTTGTTGGAAGAATTACTTGGTCTTGAGTAGCTATTGTTGGATTTGTTGCTGGAAGAATTGTTAGCTGGAGCACTTGGTCTTGAATAGGTATTGCTATTGCTTGATGAGTTGTTGGTAGTGTTGCTTGGTCTTGAGTAGGTGTTGGTGTTGCCCGAAGCATTGTTTGGTCTGGTTGCGTTGCTATTGCTGTTTGACGAACTGTTGGAGCCGTTGCTTGGTCTTGAGAATGTATTGGACTTGTTTTCTGACTTGTCAGGAGTGCTATTGTATGGATTTCCAACGTTTGGTCTGGTGAAGTTGTTCGTGTTTTTATCTGTATTGCGGCTTGAGTATGGATCAGTATTCACATTGTTTGCACGATTGTTTGTCGTATTGCTGGAAGGTGTTCTGCTAAAATTGTTAGCATTGTTGTTGGAATTGATTTTGTTGGAAGGAGCACCATTGTTTTTGTCAGAAGGAGTGACAGCTGGTTTCGTAGTGTTGTCGTTAGGTTTTGTCCTGTTAAAGTCGTTGGTGTTTTTGTTGCTGGGAGTTAAAGTCGGTTTGTTATCGCTATTGATGACCTTGCTGTTGTTGGCAGGATTGGTGACTTTGTTGTTATCGTTAGCAGAGCTGATTTTATCGAAATTGTTGTTGGGATTGTTGGTTCTGTCAGAAGGAACGATAGCGGGTTTAGTCGTGTTGGCGTTAGGATTTTTAACAGCATTGCTATTGGAGTGAAGTTCAACGTCTCTTGATTTGCCGTTGTCATTGTTTGAGCTGATGGTGTTCGTGCCGGGAGTTTTTGTAGCTGTATTAGGATTTGGTTTAGTGGCAGTTGAACGGTCACCGACAGTCAGTCTGTTGAATGTCTTTCCTGACATATCCGTGTTCTTTTCGGCCAATAAGGCATCATA
>JAKSMH010000121.1 GCA_024400715.1 Bacteroidales bacterium
AATGTCGAACTGATCCCAAACCGCGCCGTGCGTTTGTTCCGCCAAACGATATGCCACTTCCCGCGCTTTCAGATTATTCTTATTGACCGCATATTTCCGTCTGGATATCTTTTTATATGAATCATTATTGGTAATAAAGACGAAGGCACAGTCGGGATTTTCGTTTTGTATTTTTTTAATCAGTTGTAAATATCGATTTTCAAAAACGTGCATATCGAAATTGGGCGCATTGGCGTCGTTGATGCCGATACCGAAAATCACCATATCCGCCTGCAGCAGTTCAAAGTCCATTTGGAAATACGGCCCGCGCAGGTAGTCATCTAAATCCGCACCGTTTACGCCAATGGAATGGAACGTGCGTCCGGACTTGTCGTTGTCGAGCAGCACGCCGGTCAAGGCAAAGCGCTGACCGGAATCGCAGGGCATCACCACGGCAAAGGAATCGGGGACTTCGGGAACCTCAAAGACAAAACGGCGCTGTTCAAAATCCTTGATGACAGGATAAAAGAACGAGGTATCTATGCGAATCCAGGGAACGACCTTGTTGCTGTCAGATTCGCCCAAGACGACAATCCTGGTGGTGCTAAAAGTCAAATCCGTATCATTAGACATCATCATGATTTCCGCTGGCTGATTTTCGACATAAACAGAAATGCCCGTCACACCCAGTGGCACGGGATGTTCTTGATAGACATTGCGAATGAGTTGAAACTCGCAGGATCGTTTGACCTTGTAGTCGGCAGGATTATTGCATTTATTGGCTGCCGAATACGGGAAAATCATTCCTCTTCGAGCTATCAAATCCGGATAAGAAAGCAGCAGGTTTCGCCGAATCGTGTGCGAGAGCGTTCCTGCCTGCACGTGAGAGGAACCGATATGAACGATATTGATATTGCCCTTGCCGGAAGTCACCACTTCGGAAAAGCGATGAAAGAAAGGCACCAACAGCGAATTCTGCCTGTCAAAAGCCAAGGTGTCGGCTTCATAACGCACAAAATCCAAGCTATCGACCTCGGCCACCCGCATTTGAGCGAAAATCGGAGGAAAACAGCCCAGCAACAGCAATAAGAAAAGGACTAATTTACGGTCCATAATGAATCCAATTGGGTTTTATCGATTTTCTTCCTCATCTTATAAAAATCATAAACCTCTTCGAAAGAATTAGCAAGCACTTGTCCCATTTTTTCGGCACCTTTCGGAGTAAAATGGACATAGTCGGGTCCTGCCAAACCAGATTTCACGAACTGGATCATCGAGTTTTCTCCACCCATAGCCGCATACAGGTCCCAATACGCCGCACCGTTTTCCAAGGCGGCCGCCTTCAAGGCTTCCACCAACTTTGGCAGACACGGATAAGTGCGCAAAGAGCCACCCTTTCGAGTGGACATATCAGAAGGACCGATATAGACTACCGCCGCACGGGGATAAAGACTTCTGATATAGCGAATTTGCTTGGCCGTTGATTCCTTAAACTTCTGAATACTAACATCATTGTATAATGCCGGAACTGAGTTTCCTCCAAATTGAAGCAGGATAATGCCCACGTCGGACAATTGGCAACAACGTTGCAGAATCGTATCTTTAATCTGGGTAAAAATCGTTCCGGAGCAGCCGCGCAACGGAATATTGTCCACATTGACGCCATAACCGTTATCCACCATGATACCATAAATATCGGACGAACCCGATAAACGAATCGTCAGGGTTTTGGCAACACTGTCCAAAGGACAATCCAACAACTGGATTCCCTTACCAGGACTTTGAACCGCATAGTCACGATTTTGTCCTTTAGCCTTGACAGATAAGGCGAAATTGCCGGTATGGTCATTCACCAACACTTTCACCGACGAGAAGGACTTAACGCGTTCTCGGGCAGCGTGATGATTAGAAGCATATACATTTACGACTGCGGAGCCGTTCAGTCTATAACTTTTAGCCATAATGCCGTAATTTCCTGAGGAAGTTCTCGCACCGGCGTCACCGTAAGGCGCATACGCCGTCAAATCGCCGGAAGCACGCTGTGCCACGACCGCAGACGGAATCGTCTGGATTGCAGGAATCATACCCGGACCACCGCCGCCGAACTTCGACTGGAAAAACTCACGCAGATTAGCGGACAAACGATCCATTTCGATTTGAGAATCGCCATAATGCAGAATTCTGATTATGCGATGATTGCGTTTTGCAGCAGCCATCTCATCAAAAATCCCGTCAAAAAAGGCCACATTATTCTCTGGAAAATAAAACTGTCCCGCATCACCGACAAAGACCTCCTTATAATGTTTAAGGGTATCTTTCAGCGAATTCAACTCTTCCAATTTCACCGAATCCTCAAAACTCAGTTTGGGTTCTACCACTTCGGTTTCCAAGGGTTCACGCACAAGCACTTCCTCAATCTTGGGAAAACGCAGATTCGTCTCTCCCACCTTGACGCCATTCCTTGGGAAAAGCAAAGCCACTACAGCCAATGCGGCAATAATGGCAAGCATAAACAATAGAATTTTATAACTTTTCATTGATGAAAGTCAAAAAGAGGCCCAAAAAATTAGTGATTACAATGGTGTGAGCAAGAACTGCAATCGTGGTTGCAAGACTGCGACTGTTCGCAATGCTCGTGATCACATTCGTGGTGATGTTCAACTTCTTCAATAGGAGCATTTTGCAATTGGTAAACCACTTCTTCGGCGATGTTATCAAAAGCAGCATTAATTTCTGCATTATTGAGATCCATCAAGTTGGCACCCTTTTCTGCGGTTTCTCCAACTTCTTGAATCAAAGGAATTTGAGCCAACAGAACGGTACTAAACTCATTGGCTAAAGTCTGACCGCCACCTTGTCCGAACAGGAAATATTTCTCTTCGGGATGCTGTTTGGGCGTAAACCAAGACATATTTTCCACCACGCCGAACAAAGGCACGTTCATCTTTTCGGGAGAGAACATTTCGGCACCCTTGCGGGCATCGTTCACGGCAATGACCTGAGGTGTTGTCACGATGACAGCCCCGTCGATTTTGAATTGCTGGATAGTTGAAATCTGAATATCGCCGGTTCCCGGAGGAAAATCCACCACCATATAGTCGATCTCGCCCCAGTCGGTCTGCGTAAACAGCTGAGCCATAGCGCCGCCGGCAAGTGGTCCACGCCAAATCACGGCCTTGTCCTTATCGACCAAAAAGCCGATGGAATTGATTTTAACGCCGTATTTTTCCTTTGGAGCCATAATTTCCTGTCCGTTGGCATCCACGCTGACGCCCACCATTTCGTTTTCCATACCAAATGACGTCGGCAGGGAAGGAGCATACAGGGCGGCATCGACCAAAGCCGTCTTGTAACCTTTTTTAGCCAAGGTTATGGCTAAATTAGCGGAAACCGTTGATTTTCCAACGCCTCCTTTACCGGAAGCTACCACGATAATGTGCTTCACTCCCTTTAATCTGGTTTTTTGCATTCCACAACTCATAATATTTATGTTTTTAAATTATTCGATAGAAATAAATTTCATTAATTTTCTTGATTAAGATTAAAAGTCAATCACCTTCAATTGTTTTTGAGCCTCATCCACCGACATTAGATTAAAATGCCACCATTCCGAATCGAAGGTTTGGAGACCTGCTTCCGTCATCACCTTGCGGAGCAGAAGGCGGTTTTCCAATTCGCGAACCGTGATTCTACCTTCCGTCAACAAGGCCTGTTCGCAATCGATATTGGCCTCGCGACCGAAGAAATCGTATTCAGAACCCATAGGCAACGGATTTCCTGTACAATCCATTAACGTAACATCAACGGCAGCCCCGTAATTGTGCATTCCGTGACCTTTATCGGGATTGCTCACATATTTCATCTTATCGGTATTTTTCACCCTGTTCCACATTTCGCGCTGGATGCTGATAGGGCGGGCCGCATCATAAACCATCAGGTTCAAATCCGGACGAAGGACTTTCAACAGCTGCTGCGCCTTGACCACCTTATTGGCCAAATCGGGCAGCATAAACGCCTTATTCAGACTGGAATACAACTGTCTTCCCATAAAATTGTATGGCGTGGCATACACCAAATGAACCGCAATACTCGAATCCAATTCGGCAATATCCACCATTCCCATCGCACGCAACTTCGCTTCCAACGGGGTATCGGAATGGGCGGGAACGCAAACGGTGTCGGTAAACACATTCTGACAATTCATTACAGATGCTTCATTTTTCTTAGAAGAGCAAGAAAAACAAAGCAACATCAAAACGAAGAAACCAATAAACTGAAAATTTTTCATATCAAAAAACAAATTTCCACATTCAAAAAATCAATCTATACGAAGATGGCAACGGACTTTAGATTTTCTGCAAATGAGATCCTTCTTTCGTATCCACAATCGCATATCCCTTGGCCTTGATGGCATCGCGCGCCGCGTCGGCCTGAGCCCAATTCTTTTCCGCACGGAATTGATTGCGTTGGGCCAGCAGTTCCACGACTTCCGCAGGAATTTCTTCCTGAACTTCGGGTTCCGCATTAACTTCCGTCAAGCCGAAAACCTTATCAAATTCCATCAGCAAGGTATATTTCTCATCATTGTTGACGGATTTATCGTGAATTAGGTTCCACATCGTAGCCAATGCCTGCGGCGTATTCAAATTATTAAAAACACCCTGTTTGAACTCGTCCAAATACTTGACAGCTGTCTCGCTCAACTTATCCAACGAAAGAAGCTGTGGATTTTCCTTTTTCAGATTATCCATAAAAGCGCACCACTTGTTGTAGGCATTGTTGGCGCCCATCAAAATTTCCTTACTATAAAGCAGCTGTTTGCGATAATGCGCATTCAAACACAAATATCTGAATGCCAATGGTTTGATTCCATATTCACGCAAGGTATCGAGATTAACCACATTACCCAACGACTTGCTCATTTTTTCGGCATTACTCATCGTTAGGAATTCGCAGTGAAGCCAATAATTGACAAAGCGTTTGCCCGTGGCGCATTCCGACTGGGCGATTTCGTTGGTATGGTGAATGGTCACGTGATCGATGCCACCGGTATGGATATCGAAAGTCTCGCCCAAGTATTTCATCGACATCGCAGAGCATTCCACGTGCCAACCCGGGAAGCCAACGCCCCACGGAGAATCCCATTCCATATCGCGCTTTTCGGTCGGCGTGGAGAATTTCCACAAAGCGAAATCGGGTTTATTGTGT
>JAKSMH010000122.1 GCA_024400715.1 Bacteroidales bacterium
CTTCCTCGTTCCAAAGCTCGCTGCCGTGCCCCTCCTTGATGGCCTTGTTCTCTTCGCGGGTGTTCCTTTGCCGGGGAACCTCCACGAAACTGCCGTCAATAATCACGCCCCGGTTCAGAATCAAATTGCTGTCTCTCAATAATTTGTCGAAATCATCAAAGAGCTTTTCAAACAAGTGCCTCTCCGTCAGCTGGTTCCTGAACACCCAGATGGTTCTGTCATCCGGGACCTTGTCGCCGCTTGCCAGTCCGAGGAAATTCCGGAAGCTCGTCCTGTCAACAATCTGGTTTTCGGTCTGTTCATCGCTTAGATTGTACATGCGCTGCAGCACGAAATCCGCGGTTTCCAGTCCGTTTGTAGGTTTGCCTTTTCATTTTAATGTCGTTGAAATTTTCTGCAAATATACAAATAATTATTTGATTGTCAAAGATTTACATCAAATTATTTTTAATAAAAAAACGTTTGGAGTCAAGTTGCAAATTGCAGTTGGAATCGGCTCGAAAACATCGATTCTGTCAAATTGATATTTTTTTAACAAAACAGAAAATACAATGACGAAAATTGTGCGATTTTATGTTTTATATTACTGAAAATCAATTAGTTTTAATTAGAAGTCCCCTTAACAAAATGAACAAACCATTGTGCGTGAAAAGTCAATTATCCTTAATGGATTTTTCAAAAAAAAGATTAATTTTGTAGGTCTAACCTATAGCCTTATGAAACGAATTATTATCGTGCTTCTGCTAATTATTCCTGTAATCATATTAGAAGCCAGACCTCTCAAAGATTATTTTACTCCGATTCCCAAGAGCATTACTATGCTCCGAGAAAAAAATACTTTTTCTCATGATCAACTTATCCATTGCCAACAATATTTGCTATCACTCCATAAAAACAAACTTTCAAAAGTAGAAAACTTAAATCTGTTGCCTTTTCTTTCTTTTGAAATAGATAGCAGTATCAAGTCTCAAGCATATATTTTACGCATCCATATCAATAAAATTGAAATTTCGGGCGGTGACCGTGCCGCACTCTTTTACGCTTCCCAAACGCTGCTGCAGATTATTGACTATAGTCTCAGCGAAAAAACCACCCTGCCCTGCCTTATCATTCACGACACTCCCGACTTTGAACGCCGCGGCTATATGCTCGACATCAGTAGAAACAAAGTCCCTAAAATGAGCACTTTGTATAAAATCGTTGACCTTTTGGCCAGCTGGAAAGTCAACGAATTTCAACTTTATACCGAACACACTTTCGCCTACAAAAACCATCCCGAAGCGTGGAAAAACTGCTCTCCAATGACCGCAGCCGAAATACGCGATTTGGACAATTATTGCCGCGAACGCTTCATTGACCTGGTTCCTAACCAAAATTCCTTCGGTCACATGGAAAACTGGCTTCGCCACGACCGTTACAAAGAATTAGCCGAATGTCCCGACGACTGCGCCACCATCTGGGGTACGCGAAAACTTACCAGTTTGGATCCTACCAACCCTAAGTCTTTCGAACTGATGCAGGAACTTTACGCCGAACTGCTGCCCAATTTTAGCAGCCAGTATTTCAATATCGGCTGCGACGAAACGGTTGAATTGGGACTGGGAAATTCCAAAGCCCTCTGCGATAGTCTCGGAATCGGTCAAGTATATCTGGACTATTTGACCAAACTCAATAACGAAGTCAACGAATTAGGCCATACCACTATGTTTTGGGGCGACATCATACTCAATCACAAAGACTTGATACCTCAAATCCCTCAAAATATGATCGCAATGGTATGGGGCTATGACCGAACATACGATTTCAACAAGAACCTTCCTAATTTTCAAAATGCGGGTCTCGAATTTTACGTTTGTCCGGGGACTTCCACCTGGCGTTCCCTCATTGGCAGAAACAGCATCGCTTTTGCCAACATTTACAATGCCGCATTTTACGGGAAACAATACGGGGCAAAAGGTTTATTGCTAACCGACTGGGGTGATTATGGACATTGGCAGCCCCTGTCCGTTAGTTTTCCCGCAACACTTATCGGTACAAGTTACGCCTGGAACCTCGACACGACAGCCCTAAATTCCCTTGAATTTCAACTCAATCACTACCTTTTTAAAGACGAAACAGAACAAACCGCCAAAGCCCTCCTGCTTTTAGGTCAAGCTCACGAAGTCGCCCAAATTCCAGAAGGCGTAGCCAACGCTTTTCATTTGATGTTACATCGTTATCCATGGACTATAAAAGGCAATTATCAAACACGGGAACTCAAAATCGAACCCCTGCAACAATCTGAAAAAATAATTGACTCCGCCTTGACTATCTTAAGCCATAGTCATCCCAAATGCAGCGATGCCAAAATTATCTCTGACGAACTGACCTTGGCGGCAAATTTGGCCAAACACGGCATCCACTTGGGAATAGCAAGATTAAGCGTGAAAAGTAATAATACGAAAGATATTCCCTTGGAAATTCGCCAAGAATTGGCTGCGGAATTAAAACCCCTTATCGAGCGTCATAAAAGATTATGGATTGTGCGGAATCGCGAAGGAGGATTGTCCGAATCAGCAGAAAAACTCCAAAATATCTATGATTATTATCTCACTTCTGACGTTGACGAGCGTCAATAGTCTTTTTATACTTCATGAAATTATATTTTGCATTGATTTTTGCGACAATCCAGCCATATTTGCCATCTAAAAATCCCAATTTGAATATGTAATCACGTACAAAACGCCAAAAACCATGTAAATAGGCCTCCACTATCGAAGGGTTTTTACCTTTTTCCAGCATTTCTTCGGAAGACAATGTGGAAAATTTGTCAAACTGACGGCGATGCTCTTCTACCGTATAATACGAATAATGCAAAAGATCCCCATCTAATTTTATTACCTGATAATCTTCAGGAACAAATAAAGTTTCGTGAACCTTCTGCCCTACCCAATAAACATAACGCCGATCAAAAACGCGAATCTTGTTTTCCGGATACCATCCCCCGTGATGAATCCACGTTCCACAATAATTCATCAAGCGATTCATCGAAAAAACCTTCTTTTCCACATTCTGGGTTTTCAATGCCGTTATTGAAGACAACAATTCCTCCGACACAGCCTCATCTGCATCTAAGGAAAGTATCAAATCGTTAGATGCCAATGTATTGGCATAATTTTTTTGTTTAATGTAACCTTCCCACTCGTGCGAGACAAAGCGCACACCGTACCGCTGGCAAATTTGCGGCGTGGCGTCAGTAGAAAAAGAATCCACAACCACCACCTCGTCGGCGATGGTGTGGATACTTTCTATACAACGAGCAATATTTCGCTCTTCGTTATAAGTGATAATGACAACTGATAATTTGTTCATCAACAAATAACCGTTTCAATTATTTTTTGTCAGGAAGCAAGAAAGGATAACCATATTCTGTTGGTGGACAGAAAGTTTCCTTGATTGAACGAGTACTAATCCATCTGTAAAGGTTCAACTCGCTACCGGCCTTGTCGTTGGTACCGGAAGCTCTTGCACCACCAAATGGCTGATTTCCAACCACAGCACCTGTCGGTTTGTCGTTGATGTAGAAGTTGCCTGCCGCGTGACGTAAGATTTCTTCCGCTTCAAGAATGGCATATCTGCATTTTGCAAAAATTGAACCTGTCAAAGCGTATGGAGAAGTCTCATCGCAAAGGTGTAAGGTTTCAATGTATTTTTCATCTTCATATACATAAACCGTGATAACGGGTCCGAACATTTCTTCCTTAATGGCTTCATACTGAGGATCAGTCGTAACAATGATAGTAGGATCGATGAAATAACCCACTGATTTATCATACTTACCGCCCACAACGATTTTTGCCTTCTTCGACTTCTTGGCTCTGTCAATATAACCGGCGATGTTGTCGAAAGACTTTTCGTCGATGACGGCATTTACAAAATTGGTGAAATCAAACACATCACCCACCTTAACCGTCTTCATCATTTCCTTAACATGTTTCAATGTCTCATCCCATAATGACTTTGGAATATAGGCACGGGAGGCGGCAGAACATTTCTGACCTTGGAATTCAAATGCGCCACGTACGATAGCAACGGCTAATTCACGTGGATCTGCTGATTTATGGGCAAAAATGAAGTCCTTACCACCGGTTTCACCGACGATTTTAGGATAAGTTCTGTAACTGTTGATATTGTCACCGATTTTCTTCCAAAATGCCTTGAAAGTGCTGGTACTGCCAGTAAAGTGAATACCAGCCAAGTATGGAGAAGCAAATGCCACGTTACTGATGATTTCGCCGCTACCTGGCAAGAAATTGATAACGCCATCAGGAAGACCTGCTTCTTTGAAGATTTTCATTAAATAATAATTGGAAAGAATAGCCGTTGTAGCTGGTTTCCAAATAGTAACATTACCCATCAATACGGGAGAAATATTCAAGTTCAAAGCAATGGAAGTAAAGTTAAACGGCGTAATGGCGTAAACAAAACCTTCCATAGCTCTAAATTCATTGCGATTCAGCGTCGTATTGTCGGAAATCGGTTGCTGGGTATAAATTTTGGAAGCAAAATAGGTGTTGAAACGCAAAAAGTCAATGGTTTCACAAGCGCTGTCGATTTCTGCCTGCATAGGATTTTTGCCTTGGCCCAACATAGTGGCAGCATTGATAAGATATCTGTATTTCTTGGCCAACAATTCTCCAACACGCATCATAATAGATGCTCTTTCAATCCAAGGAGTGTCTTCCCATTGTTTTTTGGCAGCCAAAGCGGCATCAATAGCCATTTGAACTTCCTTTTTTCCAACTTTGTGATATCTTGCCAATACGTGTTTGTGATTGGTTGGCATCACAACAGTACCCATATTGCCCGTTTTAACTTCTTTTCCTCCGATAATAAGAGGAATTTCAATTTCCTGATTGAATTGTCTTTCTAATTCAGCTTTAAGAAGTTGACGTTCTGGTGAACCTGGGGCATACGCAAAAACGGGTTCATTTTTGGGTTCTCTAAAAATGTAAGATGCGTTATTCATAAATTTGTTTTTATAAAAGGTTTGAATAAATAGATTTTCAAAATTTGTTTGCAAATTTACATAAATTTCCTTATAAAACACCTTATTTTGTATTTTTTACAGGGTAAACGCACCAAAATGTTTTTTTTGATATTTTTTCACACTTATTTTGGTT
>JAKSMH010000123.1 GCA_024400715.1 Bacteroidales bacterium
AACTGAATAGAGTATTTGACTACGGATCAAAAGGTTGCAGGTTTGAATCCTGCATGGGTCACCACCAAAGCACTTGTGAATTCTTGCAAGTGCTTTTTTTTTCAAAGACAAAATCAAAGGGCAATCTCTATGATTCAGATTAATAAACTCTCGGTCAATTTCACTGGCGACTACCTGTTCAAAGACATATCTTTTGTCGCAGGTGACAAAGACCGCATCGGTTTGGTTGGGAAAAACGGGGCTGGAAAATCCACCCTGCTGAAAATCATCCACAAGGAACTCGAACCTGAATCAGGCACTATTGTCATTACGTCCGGACATAAAACCGGTTATCTTCCGCAAGAGATACTGGGCAATTACGACAAAACCGTCTGGGAAGAAACAATGGCTTGTTTTGTCGAACCCAGAAGGTTAGAGAAGAAACTCAAAGAAATCAATGCGTTGCTGACAGACAGGACTGACTATGAATCAGAAGAATACATTGGTTTGGCTCAACAATTATCTGATGCCACCGACCGCTTTCACCATTTGGGTGGAGCGACAATGGAAGGCGATGCAGAGAAAGTGTTGTTGGGTTTGGGCTTCAAGAACAGCGACTTTGCCCGTCCCTTGGCAGAATTCAGCAACGGCTGGCAAATGCGTGTCAACCTTGCTAAAATCCTGCTTCAGAAACCGGAAATCATCTTGTTGGACGAGCCCACCAACCATTTGGACATTGAATCAATCCAGTGGTTAGAAGATTATCTGGCAAACTATTCCGGCTGTCTCATCCTGGTTTCACACGACCGCGCCTTCCTTGATCGCGTCACCACGCGTACCGTAGAAATCACATTTGGCACTTTACAGGATTACAAATGCAGTTATTCCCAATACGTTGAACAACGATTGGAACGCATTGAATCACAGCAAAACGCATTTGAAAACCAGCAAAAGGAGATTGCGCAGATTGAACGATTCATTGAAAGATTCAGATATAAGGCCACCAAAGCCAAACAAGTGCAGAGCCGCATCAAATTATTGGACAAGATGGAGAAAATCGAGGTGGAAAGCATAGACAACTCATCCATTGCCTTCAAGTTTCCCCCGGCTCCGCACTCCGGCCGAGTAACTATCGAAACCGAACATCTGAATTTGGGTTATGACCAACTAAAAGTACTCAACGACATTGACTTTCACCTGGAAAGAGGCGAAAAAGTGGCTTTCGTCGGCCGCAATGGCGAAGGAAAGTCCACGATGGTCAAGACCATTGTAGGCGAATTGTTGCCTCAAGGCGGACAAATCACCTTGGGACACCAGGTCGTCATCGGCTATTACGCGCAAAACCAAGCCCAACTTCTGGATCCCAACAAAACCGTCTTCGAAACCATCGACGACATCGCTGTTGGAGAAATCCGACCCAAAATCCGTACCATTTTAGGCAGTTTCCTTTTTTCTACCGAAGACACCGAGAAAAAAGTCCGCGTACTCTCCGGCGGCGAGAAATCGCGTCTGGCACTTGCCAAATTGCTATTGTCACCATTCAACCTGTTGATTCTTGACGAACCGACCAACCACCTGGATATGCAATCCAAGGATGTATTAAAGAACGCCCTGCTTCAATATGAAGGCAGTATGATTTTAGTTTCCCACGACAGGGATTTCCTCCAGGGGCTAAGCAGCAAGGTGTTTGAATTCAAAGATCACAGCATTAAAACTTACTTGGGCGACGTTTACGACTTCTTGGAAAAGAAAAAAATGGATTCCCTGAAAGATTTGGAACGTAAAATGCAGACATCGTCAACGGGGGAAAAGGTAGAAAGTTCGAATAAAGTAAATTGGGAAAAGAAAAAGGAGCAGGACGCCGCCAACCGGAAACTCAAAAACAAGCTGTCCAAAATCGAGAACGAAATTGCCGAGCTGCAGCAACAACTGGCGATCATCGAAGAAAAAATTTCCAATCCTGCCGACTATGCTGCCGAAATCGGTTCCGGAGAACTCTACAAACAATACAACGACATCAAAAACACCATTGAAGAAAAGGAAATGGAATGGTTAGAACTCCAAGAATAACAAGGAAATCAGCCGAATAAAAAAAAGTAGAAAGAAAAAGTAAAAAGGACTGCTTTCATATTAAAAAAATAAGTATTTTTGCAAACTCAAAAATTAATCACTAAAAATTAAAAATTATGGCAACAAGAATCAGATTACAAAGACGTGGTAAAAAGAACCAACCCTTCTACCACCTTGTAATTGCAGATGGTCGTGCACCACGTGACGGACGCTATATTGAAGAGATCGGCACATACAATCCACTGACCAATCCTGCAACAATTAACGTTAATTTTGACAGAGCATTGTATTGGGTAGAAAAAGGTGCTGATCCATCAGACACTGCCCGTGCGATTCTTAAACACGAAGGCGTATATTTGATGAAACACCTTAGAGGCGGTATTGCCAAGGGCGCCCTCACCGAAAATGACGCTCAACGTAAATTTGACGCTTGGAAACAAGAAAAAGAGTCTAAGATCAGCAACGTTAAACGTGAAGAAGCCGACAAGACACGCAACGAATTAAAGAAACGCTTAGAAGCTGAAACTAAGGTTAGAGAAGCCATCTCCGCTAAAGTTGCTGCCAAGCAAGCCGCCGCCGCTGAAGCAGAAGCCGCTGCCGCCGCAGAAAAAGCTGCTGAAGCCGCTGCCAACGCCGAAGCCGCAGAAGCTCCAGCCGAAGCTACCGAAACTCCTGCTGAATAATATTTTCATTCAACAAATAAAAAATAGACGCAAGCTCTATGCTGCGTCTATTTTTTTTAATTACTATCACCATGACAAACGAATATTATTATTTGGGAATCATTACCAAGCCGTTCGGCATCAATGGGCAGGTGGTCTGCTTTTTCGACACGGACGAACCCGAAAAATATGCTGATTTAGACGCGGTCTTCATTGACTTGGACGATGAAAAGCTGCCCTACCTCATCGAAAGCATCCAATATAAAGGCGGCAACAACTTCATCGTCAAATTCCAAGACATCGACGAAAAGGAAGCAAAAGAACTCATCAAAGCAGAATTATACCTGCCTATGTCACAGCTTCCCAAATTAAGCGGAAACCACTTCTACTTTCACGAAGTGATTGGGTTTCAAGTTATTGACAGAGAAAAAGGAAATATCGGAACGTGCTGTGACTTCGTTGAAATCAGCCACGATCCGATAATGCAGATTGACCACGACGGCAAAGAAATCCTCATTCCCGCCATTGACGAAGTATTCAAGGAAATTGACAGAGAAAAAAAACTAATCCGAATTTCCGCTCCGGAAGGACTGATTGACGTGTACCTCGAATAAATTGCGATAAAAGTCGTTTTTACCATTATCCACACGCCACAACCACCTTCTTTTTCCTGATTTTTAGCGTTTTTTTCAAGTGAAAAGAAAAAATTTGAAAAAATAAAAATTTTTTATCATTTCATTTGAGAAAAAAAAATTGTACATTTGCAAAAAATTATTACTAAAATGAGTTATATAGAATTTGACAAAACAGAGTTGGTCAACATTCCTTTCTCAAAGAAAAAAGAGATTGTCCGATGCAGTCGCACCGGGGCTTTTGCTACTACCACGCTACTCGGTTTGAACACACGCAAATATCACGGCCTGTTTATTTTGCCGCAAGAAAAGGTTGATGGCGAGCGCCACGTCTTGGTATCGTCGCTCAACGAAAGTATCATCATTGATGATATGGAATTCCACCTTGGTATGCACCAATACCGAGGCGGCATTTACGATCCCAAGGGCAATAAGTACTTGCAGAAATTCGTTGCCGACACCATCCCCGTCTATTATTTCCGGGTTGGCCGGTTTAACTTCACCAAAGAACTCCTGTTTTCGGATCACAGCGAAAGACTTATTATCAAATACACCATATTAGATGACTTTGAATCTGTCTCTTTCCAATTCCAGCCTTTGCTCGCTTTCCGTCAGATTCTTCAACTCACACACAAAAACGACCAGGTCAACACCAGCTTCGACACGGTTAAAAACGGCGTAAAATATTGTTTATACGATAATTACACCCCCATCTACCTTCAATCTTCCGAAGATATCGACTACCAACATAACCCCAATTGGTACTACAATTTTGAATACGAGGAAGAGCTGAATAGAGGTTATGACGGCCACGAAGACCTCATCAACCTTGGCAGCATCAATGTGCCCGTGAAAAACAAGGAACTTTACTTTTCCATTGGCACAGAACCCATTGACCCCAAAGATATCGCCAAGATTTTCAACGAAGAATTGGACGGGCACCGTTCACGAAACAGCTACCTCCATTGTCTCGAAAACGCCGCAGAACAGTTCATCATAGAACGCAACGGCAAGACACAAATCATAGCGGGTTATCCCTGGTTTGGCCGTTGGGGTCGCGACACTTTCATTTCCGTACCGGGATTAACCTTGTCGGTGGTCAATAAACCCAAACTGTGCAAAACCATCATTGACGATATGCTTTCGGAAATGAAAGACGGACTATTTCCCAACATCGGCAGCGGCGACCAAGCCGCCTACAACTCTGTTGACGCACCCTTGTGGTTTTTCCGCGCCCTGCAGCAGTATGCTTCCTATGCGCACAGCGACAAGAAAATCTGGAAGGACTACGGTCGCGCGATGAAAGACATTCTCAACGCCTACCGAAACGGTTCGATGTACAATATAAAGATGTTGGACAACGGGCTGATTTATGCAGGAAAAGAAGGGGTTGCCTTGACTTGGATGGATGCCGTCGTCGATGGCAACCCCGTCACACCGAGAACTGGATGTGCCGTGGAAATCAATGGATTATGGTACAATGCCATACAATTCAGCATTGAAATGGCTCATCTTGCCAAAGACAAAGAATTCATCGAGGAATGGGAACCCCTGGCCAAAAGCTTCCCTGCCACTTTCAAAGAAACATTTTGGTCTAAGGAAATCGGGTATTTGGCGGATTTCATCAACGGCGACTACAAGAATTTCCAAGTTCGCCCCAATATGATGATTGCCGTTTCGCTTCCCCACGTGCCCATCAGTGAGAAAATCAGACAATTGGTATTAAAAAAGACCTGTGAGGAATTGCTCACCGAAAAAGGCATTCGCACCTTGTCGCCCAACGACCCCGAGTACAAAGGTCACTACCAGGGCAACCA
>JAKSMH010000124.1 GCA_024400715.1 Bacteroidales bacterium
AAGATAAAATCAACACGGCAGAAAAATAAACACAACAAGGGCGTGATTTCTCACGCCCTTGTGAACTATATGGAAAACTTCTATTAGTACATACCACCCATACCGCCAGGCATACCGCCTGCCATAGGAGCAGCTGGAGTTTCTTCCTTAATTTCTGCCAACACACATTCGGTTGTCAGCAACATACCGGCAATAGAAGCGGCATTTTCGATAGCCACACGTGCCACCTTGGTTGGATCGATAACGCCGGCCTTGATCATCTTCTCATACTTGCCTGTACGAGCATTGTAACCATAGTCCGTTCTACCGTTCTTAACCGCATTCACGATAACAGTACCTTCCTTACCGGCATTGGCCGCGATTTGACGAAGAGGTTCTTCCAGTGCGCGTCTAACGATTTCAACGCCCACTTTTTGATCTTCATTTTCGGGTTTTACCTTATCCAAAGCGGCAATTGAACGAATGAAAGCCACACCGCCACCAGGGATAATACCTTCTTCAATAGCAGCACGGGTTGCGTGCAAAGCATCATCGTAACGGTCCTTCTTTTCCTTCATTTCCACTTCTGAAGCGGCACCAACATAAATTACAGCTACGCCACCAGCCAATTTAGCCAGTCTCTCCTGCAATTTTTCACGGTCGTAATCAGATTTGGTCTTTTCTATCTGAGCTCTGATTTGTGCCACTCTGGCTTCGATTTGTTCTTTTTTACCCTTACCGCTAACAATAGTGGTATTTTCCTTGTCCACCGTGATTTTTTCTGCGGAACCCAACATTTCGAGGGTTGTATCTTCCAATTTAAAGCCTTTTTCCTCACTGATAACAAGACCGCCAGTCAAAATTGCGATGTCTTCCAACATTTCTTTTCTTCTATCGCCAAAGCCAGGAGCCTTAACGGCAACAATCTTCAAACCTCCACGAAGACGGTTTACAACGAGTGTAGCCAACGCTTCGCTTTCTACTTCTTCAGAAATAACCAACAATGGGCGACCGGTCTGAACAACTTTTTCCAAAATTGGCAAAAATTCCTTCATATTGCTAACCTTCTTGTCATAGATTAAAATGAAAGGATTTTCATAAACGGTTTCCATTTTTTCGGCATCGGTAACGAAATAAGGAGAAATATAACCTCTGTCAAACTGCATACCTTCAACAATCTTAACGTTGGTTTCGGTACCTTTTGCTTCTTCGATGGTAATAACACCCTCTTTTTTGACTTTACGCATAGCTTCTGCAATGATTTCACCGACTTTCTTATCGTTATTAGCAGAAATGGTAGCCACTTGTTCAATTTTTTCGTGGCTGTCGCCAACAGATTCTGATTGTTTTCTCAAACTTTCCACCACCTTGGCAACGGCCAGGTCAATACCACGCTTCAAATCCATAGGATTAGCACCGGCGGTTACATTTTTCAAACCCGTATTGAAAATAATCTGAGCCAAAACTGTGGCAGTCGTTGTACCGTCACCAGCTTGATCATTGGTTTTGGAAGCCACTTCCTTAACCATTTGTGCACCCATATTTTCAACGGCATCCTTCAATTCGATTTCCTTTGCAACAGAAACACCGTCCTTGGTAATCTGAGGAGCGCCGAATTTTTTATCAATAATAACATTTCTACCTTTAGGTCCAAGGGTTACTTTTACAGCGTTTGCCAAAGCGTCAACACCTTTTTTCAAGCCTTCGCGGGCATCCCAATCATATAAAATATCTTTTGCCATAATTTCTAAATTTTAAATGGATTAATTTATTAACTGAATACTAAAGCGTTGCGTAAATATCGCTTTCCTTCATCATCAAGTAGGTTTCTCCCTCATATTGGATTTCCGTACCTGAATATTTACCGTAAAGGACGGTGTCGTTAACCTTCAATGTCATAGGTTCATCCTTTTTACCGGGTCCTACTGCTACGACAGTTCCCTTTTGTGGTTTTTCTTTAGCGGTATCGGGAATAATAATTCCGCCAGCTGTTTTTACTTCTGCTTCGGCAGGTTTTACCAAAACCCTGTCTGCCAATGGCTTAATGTTCATTTTCATTGTTCTAATTATTTGGTTATTTAATCAATTTTAGATATTTCCATTACCCAAGTACAAATAAAATGGGCAACAACTGCCCATTTGCAAATTTTATGCCAAATCCAAATACTGACAAAATGTCAGTATGAAACAAAGAAGAAAATGTCATAAATAATATTGCGGACTGACAAAAACAGCCACAAATACACTATCAGCCGAAAATACTGTTCATCATTTTATCGGCAAATGCCGCTGCCTCATGCTCTTTCTTCTGATAACCGTCGATAATGCTATGGTCGTCAAATTCGATAAAGACTTCCTTTTTCCCGTGCAAAACCAAATGACCCAACTCATGAAAAAACACACGGCACAAATGCTTCGCGCCTCTAATATTTTGAGACAATTGAATACAAGGAACACCCTTAATCCACCGAAGGGCACCCAATACCTTTAAATGAGGCAGCGACGAAGTTTCTATCACTTCCAAATCCACAACTTCTATACAGCTTAATTATAGATCCAATGTGCAAAGTTATAAAAAAATATCGGAATTATCCCGTTTGCTCTTGTTGAGATTCCGGTGTTTCCTCCATACGACGGAAACAGCGGAGCGAAGGTCGGAATCTCTATACAAGACTTAAGGGGATAATTCTGAAAAATATTAGCAGGTGATTTGAAAAAAAAGCAATTTTCCACATCAGTAATTTAACATATTGAGTTTTTTTGTACTTTTGCAAGATGTATGCCTGAAAATGCAGGTGGCATTTTGAGATGAGAAAACGGAAGATTTTTAGAAGAAAAAAATAGAGAAAATTATAAAGAATGAAGACATTAGACAATATAGAATCCCTCTTCCCGAAAAGTTTTTCGGAAGAACAGAAAGCAAAGGCCAAGACGTTGTTTTTTAAGACGATGGCAATCCGTGCCCACCAGTTTTACGGAGGAAAAATCCAAACGGTGCCGTTGGCTCCGATTTATGGCTTCAATTGGTTCAACGTGTGGTACACGCCGGGGGTGTCGGCTGTTTCCACTGCCATCCGTGACGACAACGACCGCTCGTTTGAATTGAGTAACCGCAAGAACCTGGTGGCCGTGGTGAGCGACAGCACCCGCGTTTTGGGCGATGGCGACTGTACGCCTCCGGGGGGTGTGGGCGTGATGGAAGGCAGGGCGCTGCTGCGGAGATCTCGGGGTGGCGTGGCGGCCCTTGCCCTGGGCGTAGATCGTCGCGACGAAAATGGCGAACATCAGGCCGATAAGATTATCGAGTTTGTGAAGATGGTCCAGCCGTCGTTCGGTGCCGTCAACTTGGAGGATATTTCCCAGCCCAATTGTTTCAAGGTGCTGGACGAATTGCGCGAAAAATGCGACATTCCCGTTTGGCACGACGACGCCCAGGGAACGGCTTGCGTGACTTTGGCGGGAATCCTGAACGCACTGAAATTGACCGGGAAGAAATTGTCCGAAATCAAGACGGTGCTTTACGGTTCGGGGTCTGCCAATACCTGTATCGCCCGTTTGATGATTAACGACGGTGCGGATCCGAAGAAAATGATTATGTTTGACAGCAAGGAGGCCTTGCATGACCAACGTGAGCGCTATAGCAAGGATCCCCGTTTCTATCGTCAGTGGGAGTTGTGCCAGATTACCAATCCCGACCACATTACCAATGAGGAAGAGGCCTTCAGGGATGCCGACTTGGTGGTGGCTTTGTCCAAGCCGGGTCCCGATACCATTAAGCCGGAATGGATTTCGTTAATGGCAGAAAAGGCCATTGTTTTCGCCTGTGCGAATCCAGTCCCGGAAATCTATCCGTATAAGGCCAAGGAAGCCGGTGCCTACATCGTGGCGACGGGACGCGGCGACTTCCCCAACCAGGTGAACAATTCCGTTTGCTTCCCCGCCATCTTGAAGGGTACGCTGTTGGTTTCTGCTCGCAAGATTACCGATGCCATGGCTATTTGTGCTGCCCATTCTATTGCCGATTTCGCCGAAAAACGCGGTATCGATGTCGATAATATTATGCCGAATATGCTTGAAAGCGATTTGTTTCCACAGGTGGCCGCCGACGTGGCAATGCAGGCTATCAAGGACGGCGTGGCGATTAAGCAGTTGACCTGGGACGAAGTTTATCAAAAAGCAAAGGCGGATATCGACCAGGCACACGCTATGAGTAATTTGCTCCAACAAAACGGAATGATTCCCGAATTTCCGGAAGAAATCATTAAGGAAGTGGTTGCGGAAGTAATTAGTAAAATTCAATAAAACATAGATCTTTCAAAATAGAATAATAATGAAAAAAATTATCTTGGTTTTAGTCGGTTTCATCGTGCTTTTTGCCGCTTGTAAGCCCAAAAGTCAAAATGTTTATACCATTAATGGCCAATTGGACAATGCCCAATTGGACGGAAAAATGGTGTACCTCTTTGACGCGTTTAATATGTCTGTGATCGACTCGGCCCTTATCGAAAAGGGAACATTCGTGTTTTCCGATACCGTTTCCCAACCCATATTTGCCTTCCTGCTGACTTCACAGGATGAAGAACCTTATTATATGAGAGTGGTGGTGGAACCTGGTGAAATTTATGCGGATATGCTTACCGATTCTTTGTCGGGAACCCCGCTAAATGACGAGTTGTATCAATATCTGAATAAGTATAATTACTATTCCAATGAAATTCAAACCGCCTACGAACAGTATTCTTCCATTACGGACGAGGCCGCACGGGAAACGGCAAAAGTCGAGTTTGACGCAAAGTACGAGGGGTTGATGAACGACTTTAACCATTTGGTCTGCGAGGCATTTGAAAGAAACAAGACGAATGTCTTGGGCGTATTCTATCTGATGCAGTGGAAGGAAAATGCACAGGACTTGAGTCTTGAAAAGGCCGAGGCAATGCTCCAAAACGCTTCTGCTGAAGTGCGAAACCATCCGGTCGTTATGCAGTTGCTGGAAGATTTGAAATCTTTGGAAAAAACAAGTGTCGGCCATCCGTTTGTTGATTTGGAGCTTATAGAATACAAATCTGGAAATTTGATAAAATTGAGCGATTTCATTAATGGCAAAGTTGCTGTGATTGATTTCTGGGCTTCTTGGTGCAGGCCTTGTCGCGAAGCCATTCCGGAAAT
>JAKSMH010000125.1 GCA_024400715.1 Bacteroidales bacterium
TGCAGTTGAGAGAACAGAGAATGCTAATTCATTCCCATTTGTTCCAGCAGATGACAATATTCATCCAACTGCTGTTGGTAGGACTCGTCCTCACGGCCTGTTTTATAGTCTATGACCATTACCTCATCGTCCATGAAAACAATACGGTCCGGACGACGCAACTGTCCATTTCCCGTTAAAATGGTGGCTTCATTCAAAACTGGGACTCCTGGGGCAAAATAGGGTTTTAGCGACTCGTCATTCATAATTTTCCGCAATACCTTTGCCAACACTTCACGGTCTTCGGCTGCTTCAACCGGAGCCAAAATCGTATTTAAATCATCTTCGCTTTGAGGGAAATCCTTTAACTTGGACAAAAAATCGTGAATAAACACGCCCAATTCCTGTTCGGGAGAAGTCCATTTTCCGCAAATCAACTGATCGGAACGCAAAGTAAAATCGGAAGAATAAATTTGCGTAAGAGCTGGATAATCTTCCTTGATTTCCTTGCCTTCCTGTTTATGAAAATCCTTATTTCCTTTCCAATAGTCGATGAGCGGTTCTTGAATATCATTGTTTGTGGAACAAATATATTGATACAAGAATTTGGCATAATTGGCCACCTTTGCCTGAGGATTACCAGTGATAATATACAAACCGTCGCCAGCACGGGTATGGGCCACGTAAATCACATTCACATTGTCAATTTCCGTCATTTGCTTTTCTTCCTCAGACACTGAAGCAAAAGAAGTAGAAGACAAAACCGAACTACTGGTCGGGATATGGACATACGGCAACAGCAGCTCCGGTTTTTCATTTTTCACCCAAGCCGTGACGGAACCATTGACATTGCGATAGCTACGCATTGGATAAATCACGATAGGATATTGCAATCCCTTAGACTGATGAATTGAAGTAACCGTTACCGCATTGGACTCTTTCGAAGAAGTGATAGACAACGTGCATCCCTTGTCGTCCCACCATTTGAGCAACTGCGTCAAATCGGAGAATTGGGCATTGAAATTTTCGTAAATTGCATCCAACAAAGCAATAACGTAGGCATCCACCTGTGAAATTTTATAGGCCTTCAGCAATTCCTTCACGATAGTAAACACCGGAAAATCTGACAATTGGCGCAATTGCAGCAACGAATCAGGATTTACTTTATCTCCCAGACTTTGAACAAAAAGATTAAAACCGTCGGGTTGTTCCAAGATATTGAGTTTTTCCGCCCAGTCATCATCACAGAAATACTCAACAATGGATAATTGAGCCAAAGCATCGTTGGGATTCAAGATATAGCGTAAATTATTAACCACAAGCATCACTTCGGGAGAAGAAGACAGGCGCAGTGAATCGGAAGAAATCACCGGCACTTGTTTAGTCGCGAGATACTGCGCAATATCCTGGCAGGTTTTATTCGCCTTGGACAAAACCGCCATATCCCGATAAGAATACCCTTTCGCCAAGGCATCGTTGATAGCTTTTAAGGTTTCAATCTTCAAATAATCTTCGCCATCGTTTTCTTGTTGAAAGCGCACATAGACAAAACCTTCGCGATCCGTTGGCGTTTCCTGTTTCACATCTTCATAGTAAGCCTTCAGCAATACATTATGAGCAAATGTATTATCCGCCAAATATTTAAAAAAACCATTATTAAATTCAATCACCGACTTAGACGAACGATAATTAGTTGACAACGATTTCGGTAAAAAGTTCTCCGAATCGATGATATCGTGTCCTAAATTCCGATTCAATCCTTCAACAGTAGATAAAGCGTTTAACAATTTGGAATCCCCATTTCTAAAACGATAGATAGACTGCTTAACATCGCCAAAAAGAATGGTGTCGCCACCCTCTCCGTAGCCGCCAAAACCAGATAAAGCATTTATTATCAAGGGCTTCAGATTTTCCCATTGCAAATGGGAAGTATCCTGAAATTCATCCACGAAAAAATAGGCGTACTTATTTCCTATTTTTTCAAAAAGGTAAGGAGTTTCATCTTCCTTTATTTCATCGTAAATACGGCTATTGGTCTCATTCAGGAAGAAAAGATTATCTCGCAATTTAATATCATCCATAATCTCTTTCAAGTCAAAAAGCAAGAGCAAGGATGAACTATATTGACTAACGAGGTTAACGTCGGTGGACTGGGTTTGCCTTTCGCATATATTGGCATACAATTCCCGTATCTGGGGTTGCAGACTTTCCTGGCTCCCATCAGGGGACCTCAACACCGATGACGCATCGATTCCCTTTTGGACATTGGCACCCGGTGTTTTCATCGAATTGTCTGACAAATCCCGTATCCACCTAAAGACACCTGTTTTGCCACCGACAAAAGAACTCGGATCATCGCCAAAGGCATAGATGATTTTTTGAAGTTGTTCTATTTCCTTTTTTAGATTTTCCTGATTTTGATTTCGTTGACGATGCAGTTCCAAAACGAATTTTTCCAATTCATTGGAAGCAGTTTCACCTTCAATCTTATTATTATGCAAAATACTTAAGGCTTTAGCTGCTTGAAATGCTTTTTCGTTATAAATGGCATTTAGTGACGAGCGCAACTCGTTCTCGATTTGCCATTTGCCGCTTTCATGCATCTGCTTGTCCACCAAAAACAGCACGCGGTTGACCAAATCGGCATCCTGCCTCGACAATTTATTGAGTAGAATATCAATCGTTTGATCGTAGCACTCCGACAAATCAATGGCGACATTATAATTCATATTGATACCCAAATCGAAAGCGAAAGAGCGGATAATGCGTTGGAAGAAACTATCGATGGTGCTGATGGTGAAATTCGGGTAATCGTAGAGAATCTTTTTTAATAAAACTTGTGATCTTTCTTGAAATTCGGCTTCGGAAAGCAGCTTTATTTTTTCATTTTCCTTCAACAAGCCATAGATGGCGGCATCGGAACCTTTGAGTTCTGCGACGGGCGTAAAAGCGAATGTTTGCAGTGTCTTGACAATACGCTCCTTCATTTCCGCCGTAGCGTTATTGGTAAAAGTAATAGCCAAAATGTGGCGAAATTTATCGGGATGTAGAAGGCACAACGATAAATATTCCGCCACAAGATTTGTTGTCTTTCCTGAGCCGGCAGAGGCCTTATAAACCTTAAACATTATTCAATTAGTCGAGGGTTGAATCCAACACTTTCTTTTCCATTTCCACTCTGTAATCTTTCAATTGAGCAGCTATTTTCTCATCAAAGGCACCCAAGATTTCCACTGCCAACAGACCGCCATTCTTAGCACCGTCGATAGCCACGGTAGCCACTGGGATTCCGCCAGGCATTTGAACGATGGACAAAAGGGAATCCAAGCCGTTCAGGGCCGCGCTCTTGATAGGGATACCAATGACGGGAAGGGTTGTCTTGGCGGCTGTAATGCCTGCCAAATGAGCGGCACCGCCGGCACCGGTGATAATGACCTTAAGGCCTCTTTCACGAGCCGTAGAAGCATATTCTATGGCCTTTTCGGGTGTTCTGTGGGCACTGATTACAAATTTTTCGTAAGGAACATTGAATTCGTCCAATACGTCACAAGCTGCTTTCATAGTGTTCCAATCACTCTTGGAACCCATAATAATTCCTACTAATGGTTTCATATTATTCTTTTTTTACTGATTTCCATAATTCTTGCAAAGTGGGATAAGAATCCCGCAGTAACTTTTCAACCTCCGACTTCTTTACCCACCGTGCCTCCACGATATCCTCTTCCGTTTGCGGCACCAAGTTTTCGCCGCCAGCGGCTTTCATCACATACCAATACGTTTCCTTGCCCACCCATTTATCGTCCATCATATAGGTATGGAAAGTTGACGGCAACTGACTAACGATGGAGAGTTGTGTCAATCCTGTTTCCTCCCCCACTTCTCGCAAAGCCGTTTCTTCGATGGTTTCGCCCTTCTCTGCTTTTCCCTTGGGGAAGTCCCATTTTCCACGACGATAAATCAAAAGCACTTCATCATTGTCATTAAAGACCACACCGCCCGCCGCCTTGATATCCTCATAATGGTCTTCCAGCTTTTGGAAAAAGCCCTCACTATATGCACGGATAATAGGTTCTTTCAAAAATCTAAAGACCGGCAAATGCAAGCGTTTTCCCAATTCACAAGCATCTTCGCACACCATCCAACGATGATAATTCAAAGCTTCATAGTCAGGAAGTTTTTTCACTCTAATTGGATAAAGGTGACAGGAAATAGGTTTTTGGAAGTCGATTTCACCCTTTCTAAACGCCTTCTCTATAGCACATTTAGCTACGCCATCCTCATCATAATAGGCGTATGCACATCGCTCGTCACTCAACAGTGGGGTCACGAACGAACCTTCCATATCATAGTCGAAGGTGCCTTCGGCTTCCACCTTATCGACACCTTCTTGAGACATATACTTTTTGAACAGAGGATAATTATCCTCAATATCCGCAATTTCTTCAGGAGCAATAGGTGCTCCGGTATCTCCTTCGACGCAGCACAAGCCTTGGCATTTCGACAAATCGCAACAGAATTGACTCTCGAAAAGGTCGTCAGAGACTAAAACATTATCGATGATTATCATTTTTTGATAAACTTCTTAACCAGATTATCGGCTTTTACGAAATAGACACCTGCTTCAAGTTTGCTGACATTCATAACATTTTTCGCATCCACTACAGACTGAGACAGCACCGTCCGTCCGCAAATATCGACAATTTCGATTTTTTCGGGAAGGACATTGCCATTAAAAATCAGATTCAGCTCATTATAGGCAGGATTAGGATACATTTGCATTTCCGCATTTTGAACATCTTCAATACCCGTAGCCGTCATTTTGAGGATAACGGTCGTTGACAATGAAGTTTCCGCATTGGAAATATGCAATTCCTGTTGGTCGATACCCGCCATTGCTGGCGCACAAACCACGTACAGCCAACCTCCATTGTAAGGCATCGTTGCCGTATGCGCATAATTTTCCTGATCCACGGAAACCAAGAAATCACCTGCTACGCTAACATCAATATCGCTTACTAAATCAGTTGCATTCACATATACTTCCTTAGGTTGCGAAGTATCTCCCGCCTCAACATAAAACACCAATGATGAAGGAGTAGCAGACAAAGACGGATTGACTTCCTCCAGATAACGGGGTACGCCA
>JAKSMH010000126.1 GCA_024400715.1 Bacteroidales bacterium
ATGATCTTATGCCGGCGGTATCGATAAAGCGAAAGGTCACGCCGTCAACATTCATCAAGTCTTCGATGGTGTCGCGGGTGGTGCCGGGAATGTTGGACACGATGGCACGCTCGTCATCCAACAGGGCATTCAACAGGGTTGACTTTCCCACGTTGGGCTTGCCGATAATGGCTACCGGGATTCCCTTTTTCAAGGCGTTGCCCGTTTTGAAGGAGGCAATAAGCCGGTTGACTTCCGTCTTCAGGTCGCTCAACAAGGCCGAAAGTCGCTCGCGATTGGCAAATTGGACATCTTCCTCGCTAAAATCGAGTTCCAACTCGAGCAGAGAGGCAAATTCGACAAACTGCGAACGAAGTTCCTTGATTTTATTGGAAAACGCACCTTTTAACTGCTTCACCGCCAACTGATGCGCCGTTTCGGATTGCGAATCAATCAGATCACCAACGGCTTCGGCTTGTGGCAAGTCCATTTTCCCGTTCATAAAGGCACGCATCGTATATTCGCCGGGCTTGGCCAAACGACAACCTTTTTCTATCAATAATGACAATATTTTCTGCTGGATGAAAACCGAACCGTGACAGTCTATTTCCACCATATCTTCTCCCGTATAGGAATGCGGTGCTACACTTTTCGACACAACAACCTGGTCAACAAGTTCGTCATTTTCAAATAATTCAGCGTATTTGTTAAAGTTTTGCTTTAAGTCCGAAAAATCAAACTTGAACAAGCGTTGAGCAATGTCGAAAGACTGCGGACCAGACATTCTGATGATGGCGATGGCGCCTAAACCGTGAGGAGTTGAAATGGAGCAAATGGTTTCTGATGAAGTCATATTGTAAGATGTTTATCAATATTCGTGATTCAAATTTATTAAATTGATGTTGAAGACAGATACGGTTTGGTAACGGATTTTTCTGACGACATCATCTCGTGCGGGGTTCCCGCGAAGAGCAATTGTCCGCCGTTTTCGCCACCGCCGGGTCCCAATTCAATGATATAGTCGGCTTGTTTCATCACGTCCAGACTATGTTCGATGAGGATGAGTGTATTGCCGGCATCGGTCAAGTCGTTAAACAACTTCAGCAATTTGCGGACATCATCTAAATGCAAGCCGTCGGTCGGTTCGTCGATAATAAAGATTTCGCCTTTGCGATGCAGCTGGTCGGCCAGTTTCACGCGTTGCAGCTCTCCCCCACTCAAGGTTGTCATCGTCTGGTTGAGATGCAGATAACCCAAACCCACTTTGGCCAAGGCCTGAAGTTGGGCATTAAACGGCTGACCTTCAAAGAAATCGATAGCTTCTTCCACGGAAAAGTCCATCACTTCCGCAATATTTTTTCCTTTGTATTGATACTGAAGGACTTCCTGAGCATAGCGGCTGCCGTGACACAGTTCGCAGACGGTTTCGATAGACTCCATAAAAGCCATATCGGAAACGATGATGCCCTTGCCGCCGCAAGCCGGACACGCACCCTTGGAATTGAAGGAAAAGAGTTGCGGACTCACCTTGTTGGCATCGGCAAAAAGTTTGCGAATCGTATCGGAAATATTCAGATAGGTGGCCGGTGTAGAACGCAGGTTTATGCCGATGTTTTTCTGGCCGATAAAAATGGTTTCGCGGTCGAAATGCCGTTGGAAAAACTCCATCAGCGAACTTTTTCCCGAGCCGGCCACCCCGGCAATAACGGTCAAGACGCCTTGAGGGATGTTCAACGACAAATTCTTCAGATTGTGCAATTGAGCGTTTTGGATAGGAAACCATCCCGTGGGTTTACGCACATCATTCTTAAAATCAGAATGATAGCGCAACATCTTACCGGTTATTGTATCGGATTTCAGCAAATCGGCATACGAACCCTCAAACATAATCTGGCCGCCGTGACTACCCGCCAACGGACCCATATCGACGATATGGTCGGCCATGGCAATGATTTCGCGATGATGTTCCACAATCAGCACCGTGTTGCCGTGGTCGCGAAGATGGCGCAGGGAATCCTTCAGGCGTGAAATATCCTGCGGATGCAGTCCCACGCTTGGCTCGTCCAAAACATAGGCCATATCGGTCAAGGCCGAGTTGATATACTTGGCAATTTTGATACGTTGGGCTTCGCCGCCCGAGAGGGTTCCGGTGCCGCGACTAAGCGAGAGGTAGCCAAGTCCGATATCGTTCAAGGCCTGAAGACGCTTTACCAGTTCGCGCTTCAAATCCGCCGCCAACGGATTGTCAATGGAAGCAATAAACTCCACCGCCTCGGAAATCGTCATATCAACCACCTGGGCGATGTTTTTGCCATTGATGCGGCAACTGCGCACCCTGTCGTTCACGCGCGTGCCTTGGCAATCGGGACAGGTAAAGGTAGAAACCATCCGGTCCAGCACCTTCTGTTGCCGTTTTCCTTCCTTCGTCGTAATAATACTGCGGTACATTCGGGGAAAAAGTCCTTCAAACTTGGCGGATTTAGGCCAATTGGAAGGCGGATTTTTCAGTTTGATTTGAGGCGAATGCAGAAAAAGCTTCAATTCCTCTTCGTTATAATCCTTGATTTTTTTATCAAGGTCGAAAAGACCGCTGTAGGCATAGCGTTTCCATCGCCAAGCGCCTGTTGTAAATGTCGGAAAATGAATAACATCCTCGTCATTGAGGCATTTGTCGAAATCCACCAGTTTGTGAATGTCAAGTTCCGTCACCTCGCCCAGGCCGTCGCAGCGGGGACAGCTGCCACTGGGGTGATTGAAGGAGAACGTGTCGGAATAGCCCACGAACGGCTCTCCCACCCTTGAGAACAGCAAGCGCAACAAGGCGTAGATATCGGTATAGGTTCCCACCGTGGAGCGATTGTTGGCGGCCGGCTTTTTCTGGTCAATGACAATGGTAACCGGCATATTTTCAATATGTTCCACTTTAGGACGCCCATATTTGGGCAGGTATTGCTGAATAAAAGTGGGGAAAGTCTCATTCAGCTCGCGACGGCTTTCTGCCGCAATCGTGTCCAAACACAGGGATGACTTTCCAGAGCCAGAGACACCCGTAAAAACAGTGATTTTTCCTTTGGGAATTTCCAAGGAAACATTTTTCAAATTGTTTTCAGAAGCACGTACAACAACAATATTATCTTTCAGACTGATATACAATATCTTATAAAAAATACAGATTTTCAGGTTAAAGTCATACTGAAATCAATTTGTCAGCATTACTTTTTATCATAACGAATGCAAAGCATCGTGATGTCGTCGCTTTGTTCGGCATTAACGGTATGTTGGTGAATACGATGAAGCAAGCTGTCAACAATAACCTTAGGTGTTTCGCCGGTGTGTTGGGCCGTACAGGCCAAGGTTTCATCGTTGCCCAATTCCTCGTTTTTGTCGTTCATAGCTTCTGTCACGCCATCGGTATAGAGCAAGAGCGAATCGCCGTCATTCATTTGCAGCGACTGTGAAGAAAAGGCGAATTCTTCCCACACGCCCAGAGCGATACCCGCATCAGCATTGATAAATTGGGCATTCTTTTCATTGTTTTTTGAAATCAAAATAGGAGCATTATGACCGGCATTGCAATAATCCAATTTACCGGTTTGTAAATTCAACCTTCCGAAGAAGAAAGTGACGAACATAAGTCGCTCGTTATTAACACTTAGACTTCGGTTCATAGCAGCGACAGAATAGGCCACGTCGTCAAAATTTTCGGCCATACTGCGGAACAGGTAGTGGGTGGCCGACATAAAGAGAGAAGCGGGAATGCCTTTGCCGGAAACGTCGCCGATACAGAAATACAGGCAATCGTTTTTCAAGAAATAGTCGTACAGGTCACCGCCCACGTCACGAGCGGGATGCAGCAAGCCATAGACATTCATATCATCACTATCGGAAGTCGAAGAAAGTTCTTTCGGTGTCATACTCATTTGGATATTCGAAGCGATTTTCAGTTCCTTATCGATAGCGGCCTTGAAACTGGACACCTTTTGCAGGCGGCGGAAAAGGTACAAGAAGCTCAGAATCATCACCACAATACTCAAAACAGCTATCAGACTTGTATTTCGCCGCATCGCATTGACGATGCCATATACTTCTTTTTCAGGACATTGAATACCGATAATCCAACCTGTACGTTCAATCGTGTCGAAATAGAAAAATGCCTTGGCTTTACCGTTTCCAACCTTAACGCGACCTCTTCCTTCAGACTTCATTGTCTGCCTGTTGGCATTGCTCCACTGATTGGCGTTATAGTCCGCCACGTTGCACAGCAGCAGTGCCGTGTCGGGATGGCTGATATAGCGGAATTCGCGGTCCACCAAGGTGACTTCCGCGTGATTAAAGGGCATAATTTCATTACATTTTTGGCGGAACGCCTCCGTATTGATATCAATCGCCATAACCCCGATCAAATGTCCCTGCGGGTCGTGCAAAGGCAGACTAAAGCAAGTGACCACGTGGCCCATATTGCTTTCTCGAAACGGAAGACTCCAATACGAGCCATCCTTCGCGAATGACTTGCAGTACCATTCCTTATTGCGATAATCGTTGATTTCGCCGAGGCGCAACCGCTGATTTTGTCCAGAAACATTGGTGACATAAACGGCAAAACCATACTTTCCTTGCAGATTTTGAGCGTACTGCGGTTCCAAGCCGATAGCAATTCCGCAAAGATTAGGGTGGATATTCAACACATTTTCAAGGAAAACGAACATTTCTTCCTCCGTATCATATTCGCGCAAGGACATAACGGCATAATCACGATTGTCGGCCCAGGTAAGCGAATAGGCAATTTCCTCCACGCACTGCAGTTGGCCGTCAACATAATTGTGGATGACATCCATATCGCGCATAACGCCCTTGTCGGTTAGTGACGTGACTTGGGTTCGGGCCATATAAAGGCAGATGCCGAAACCTGTCGTAAAGACGATTCCGCCAATTAAAATGACGAAGAACGTCATACTCAAATAGGCCTTGAGGAAAGAGAATTTTTTCAGTGTCTGTTTGATATTCATCAGTCAAAAAATAATTACTCCAAAGTACTAATATTTTATTGTAACAAAGATACGATTAAATTTGTTATCTTTTGTAGATTATATTATTTTTTCAAAATCATTGGACTTTCGGATGGGACCACTGACCGTGATTC
>JAKSMH010000127.1 GCA_024400715.1 Bacteroidales bacterium
TTTGCAAAATAAAATTTGAATGTTTCATCAAATAATAACTTTATCATTTGACGAAGCATCAACGACAAAAAAAATTAAAACAGCAGACTATGAAAAAAACGTTAACCTTCTGCCTTTTGGCAGTTATTATCGGAATCAGTACTAACATTAAAGCACAAGAATCAATGACACAAGAAGAAAAAATCAGTTACGCATTAGGTGCCAGCAATGGCGAATATTTCAAACAACAGAGCATCGAAGTCAATACGGAGGCTTTTCTGGCTGAAAACAAGAAGAAAGAAGGCGTTATTGAAACCGCTTCCGGCTTGCAATACAAAGTTGTCACAATGGGTACCGGTGCCAAGCCAAGTGCGACAGACCGCGTTAAGGTTCATTATCACGGCACTTTATTGGATGGCACTGTTTTTGACTCATCCGTAGAACGTGGCGAACCCATCACCTTCGGACTTAACCAGGTTATCGCCGGTTGGACAGAAGGCGTTCAATTGATGCCTATCGGTTCCAAATTCATTTTCTACATTCCTTCCAACTTGGCCTACGGCGACCGTGCAGCCGGCTCAATCAAACCGGGTTCAACCCTCATTTTCGAAGTTGAATTGTTAGATATTGAAAAATAGATTTTTTCAATTTTACGTTTTAATTTACAGTTTGAAAAAGAGCCGCTGCTTGCAACGGCTCTTTTTTGAAAAAAATCGCAAAAAAAAATTTAATCATCCTATACCATGAAATCAGATAAATTAGGCAACAAAATCATCGAAGTACTTTCACGCGGAGCCGTCGGCACCAAATACAACTACAAGCAAATTGCCGCCAAAGTTGGGGTTTACGACAAAAACGGACGAGAAAACATCAAGGAAATCATCCAGGACTTTGTAGATGCACGCATTTTGCTCACCGTCGGAAGAGGTCATTATAAACTCAACCCGAAATATTTAACAAAGGAAAACACAGGCCATAATTATGTTATTGGGCGCCTCGAAATGAAAGCCAGCGGAATGGCATTCGTCGTTGACGAAAAGAAAAAAGTCACCGCCAAAACCGATGGTGAAGACATCTTCATCGCGGACGGGAATTTAGGACACGCCCTTCATAACGACATCGTAAAAGTGGTGGTTTTCCCTTCCCGAAAAGGGAAAAGACCTGAAGGCCAAGTCGTTGAAATCATCGAACGCAGTCAAAAGCAAGTCGTTGGCATCATCCATATCACCAAAGGTATTGCCTATTTCATCGCCGACAATCCGTGCTTTCGTCACGACGTACTCATTCCCGGCCGCCTTCTCAACGATGCTCATAATGGCGACAAAGTGGTCATCCGCATTGTGGACTGGGCAGAAGGCACCCGCAGTCCTCTGGGCGAAGTTATCCACGTTCTGGGCAAACCTGGCGACAATGAGGTGGAAATGCAGGCCATTCTCGCCGACAACGACTTCCCACTCGGTTTTCCCGAAACAGTGGAAAAAGCCGCAGCCGACATCGACACCCGCATCAGCGAACAGGAAATCCTGCGCCGCCGCGACTTCCGCCAAGCCCTCACCTTCACCATCGATCCCGCCGACGCCAAGGACTTTGACGATGCCCTGTCTTACGAAAAGCTGGAAAACGGACTTCACCGTATCGGCATACACATTGCAGATGTTACCCATTATGTAAAACCCAATACCGAAATTGACCAGGAAGCATACAGTCGCGGGACATCCATCTATTTGGTGGACAGAACCATACCAATGCTTCCCGAAATATTGTCCAACAACTTGTGTTCGCTAAGGCCCAATGAAGACAAACTCTGTTTTAGTGCCGTTTTCGATTTAGACGACAATGCGAAAATCCACAAGGAATGGTTCGGACACACCGTTATCAATTCCAACCGCCGATTCAACTACGACGAAGCGCAGGACATCATCGAGAAAAAAGAAGGCGATTATCGCGATGTCATTTTGCAAATCCATCAGCTGGCACAGATTTTACGCAAAAAGCGCTTTGACAACAACGCCATCAATTTTGAGACCGAGGAAGTCAAGTTCAAACTTGACGAAAACAGCAAGCCCATCGGTGTTTATCTCAAAGTGCAAAAAGAAGCCAACTTTCTAATCGAGGAAATGATGTTGTTAGCTAATCGCCGCGTGGCAGAAAAAATCGGCAAATGCACGGGCCGCCAAGTGCCCCGCACCTTCGTGTACCGTATCCACGACGAACCCCTCAACGACAAACTCGAGACTTTCAAGAATTTCGTCAAGAAACTCGGCTACGAACTCAAAACCACGAGCCACAAGGCTTTCACCAACTCAATGAATCAAATGTTCGAAGCCGTCAAGGGAAGCAACGAATACACCATGCTCAGCAAATTATCCGTTCGCATTATGGCTCGAGCCGTCTATTCCACGGACAATATCGGACATTACGGATTGGCTTTCCCCTACTACACTCACTTTACTTCCCCCATCCGCCGTTACCCAGATATGATGGTACACCGACTGCTGGACCATTATTTGGCGGGAAAACAATCGGTAAGCAAAACCCAATTCGAGGAATATTGCCAGCATTGCTCACAAATGGAACAAAAAGCCACCGAAGCGGAACGACAATCGGTAAAATACAAACAAGCCGAGTTTTTGGCCGATAAAATCGGTGAAGTCTTTGATGCCACCGTTTCCGGAATCTCAAAATGGGGTGTATTTGCGGAACTCAATGAGTCAAAATGCGAAGGAATGATTCCTATGCGCAGTTTTGACGACGATTTTTATTATATTGATGAAGAAAATTACACCTTAGTCGGATTACACCACGGCCACGACATCCGCTTTGGCGATCAAATTCAAGTTAAAGTCATCGAAGTTGACCTGTTAAAGAAGCAAATGACATTCGAATTGGTGAAAACCAATTATTAAAGCAATAAAAAAATGAAAATCGTCGTTCAGCGCTGTAGCAAAGCAGAAGTCCGCATTGACGGAACCACCATCGGAAAAATTGGACGCGGCATTATGCTTTTGGTCGGCATTACACACACAGACACGAAGGAAACCGCCGACCATATAGCAAAAAAAATCGCAGGAATGCGTATTTTTGAAGACAAGGACGGCAAAATGAATCTTTCCTTGTCCGAAATCGGAGGAAGTATTTTGAGCATTTCCCAATTCACCCTCTACGGTGACGCCCGCAAAGGAAATCGTCCGAGTTTTGTTGAAGCTGCAAGACCTGAAATAGCGGAACCACTTTACGATTATCTAAATCAAGTACTTAGGGAACAATATCAACTAACGGTTGAAACAGGACGATTTGGTGCCGATATGCAGGTGGATTTCATCAACGACGGTCCCGTAACCATCATTTTGGAACGATGATACGAGTATTCCGGGATTAGAAATTAGCTAAGTTCAACTTAGAAGTGCAATTTTTTGTATATTTGCATTTTTATACCTATTAAAAAAATGATCAACAATATCAATCAACAGGAACATTTTCTGGCAAAAACCTTTGCGGGATTAGAAGAAGTCCTTTTGTCGGAACTTGAGTCTCTGGGAGCCCGCAACTGCGAAATCCATAGCCGCTCCGTCACGTTTGAAGGCGACTACGATTTGCTATACAAGACCAACTATTTCTGCCGCACCGCATTAAGGATATTGTGGGAAATGGACAGTTTCACCTTTCAAAACAACAAGCAGTTTTACGATGCCATCTATAAATTTCCTGCTGAAAAATACCTGTCGAAAGACGGCACAATGGCGGTAAGTGCCTCGCTTACAGAGAGTGAATTCAAGACTCCCCTATTCCCTTCCGTACTTGCCAAGGACGCCATCTGCGACCGTTTTCGCAGTCTTTTCAATGAGCGGCCCGACGTGGACAAAGAAGACCCGGATGTTCAATTTCACCTCCATATTTTCCGGAACAGCTGCATACTTTACATGGACAGTTCCGGGGAATCGTTGCACAAGCGCGGTTACAAAGTTTCTGGGCACCCGGCCCAAATCAACGAAGTACTCGCCGCAGCCATGATCAAATTAAGCGGCTGGCACGGCGAATGTGACTTTATTGACAATATGTGCGGCGGCGGAACGCTTCTTATCGAAGCCGCCATGCAGGCCCTCAACATCCCCGCCGGCTACTATCGTCACCACTGGGGATTCTTCAACTGGAAAAACTTTGACCACCGACTCTGGAACAAAATTGTCAACAGTGCCCACATCAAAGAAGATGTCAACATTAATTTTTACGGTTCCGATATTTCCGGAAGATACGTGGGAATGGCCAAAGCAAACATTGAACAAGCTGAACTTCAGGATTTTATCTTTTTGGAGAAAACTGATATGGCAGATAGCCGTCCCGAGAGGATACCAGCCGTCGTGATGATCAATCCGCCTTACGGTGAACGCTTAGACGTGGAAAACATCAACGAACTGTATAAACATATCGGCGACACCTGGAAACAACATTTTGCCGGTTGTAACGCATTCATTATCAGCTCAGACCTGGAAGCCCTAAAGAATATCGGTCTTCGACCTACCAGAAAATACAAACTCTTCAACGGTCCATTGGAATGCCGTTTCTTGAAATTCGAGTTGTATGCCGGCAAAAAAAACGGAGATTTCCACAGCAAAAAAGCTGGTGTCTCAAATCAATAATAAAATTCATAAATATCTAAAATTCAAAATAATATGATTTGTAAAATCGTCAATAAATCAAAAAACGCCACACCAACCTACGCCACGGCCCAAAGTGCCGGTATGGATTTACGCGCCAACTTGGAAGAATCCGTCATATTAAAACCTTTGGAACGCGCCATTATTCCCACGGGATTATTCATTGAACTGCCCGTCGGCCACGAAGCACAAGTAAGACCACGAAGCGGATTGGCTGCCAAGCACGGCATCACCGTTCTCAACACACCCGGCACCATTGATGCCGATTATCGTGGAGAAATCAAGGTAATTTTAATTAATTTGTCCAACGAACCTGTTGAGATTGAAAACGGAGAACGCATTGCACAAATGGTCATCGCAAAACACGAAACAGTACAATGGATTGAAGTGGATGAATTATCGGATACTGAACGTGGCGCCGGTGGTTTCGGAAGTAGTGGCGTGAAATAGTTTACTTTGATTGCAA
>JAKSMH010000128.1 GCA_024400715.1 Bacteroidales bacterium
CTTCTATTTTTAATGTTTTCGCGCCGTCCCTCTGAATTTTGCGAAGTCCGTTAAACAAATTTTCAAAAGGAAACGACACTGCAAATTTACACTTTTTTCCATTACCCCGCTGCCATTTCCCAACTTAAAACAAGAAATGCTGCGCGCGACTTTTCAGCACACGCACAGCGTTTCAGCTACTTCGCAACGAAAGCATAAACCTTGTTGCCAACGCATTTCGCCGTGCCGCCGAGTTTGCGGGCGGCGTTTTGCAATTCACTTAAAGAATTGTACGTTTGGCTGTTGCCGTTGGGGAAATTTAAAGTGTACATCTTTTCTGCCCTATATCCGTGTCGGGCGCAACTTTTTTTAACTCCTACTCTGTTTCACGCTTTTCGGAACCGCGTTCGCCCCTTCTCGTACAGACGGAAGTGGTTTCAGCCGGCAAAAATAACCCGCGCCTGTGTCGAATGCGGGCATAGGTGCGGGGGTACTTGATTGAAATTTTTCGAGTCAATCTGAGAAGATATGCTACAAGCATACTGTCATATACAACGGCAAGTACGTGATTCCATCCAACTGCTTGTACTCAGCCGCATGAAGCACGTAAGTCGTAGCACAATATTCAGCATATTTCAATTGGAATTTCTTTAAGGAGCCAAGTGTGTAGCGTTGTGTGGATTTGACCTCAATAGGAGAAATATTCTTGCGCGAAGTGACCTTGGTCTTGCGAATAAGAAAATCTATTTCCATAGTATCGTCTTTATGATTCGCATCGTGGTGAGCAAAAAAGAACAGCTTCCTCCCCGTAGCTTCCAACATCTGTGCAACTAAGTTTTCCACCAACATCCCCTTATTTATTTCCAACTTGCCCAACATCAGTTTTTTGTATAGTTCATTTAGGTTTTGCAAATTATCCGAAAAGGAATGAGAAATCAGTAGTCCCGTATCATTCAGGTAAAGTTTGTAGCGCGAGTCATCTTTATTCATACTTAAACCCACATTGGGTTCCGTAGCGGCGACGCAAAAATTGACTATCCGCGCTTCCTTGAGCCAGAACAGAGCATTTTGATAATTGCGTGTTCTCGCCCCTTGTTTAAGGAAACCTATACGAAAGCGTTTTTCGTGTCTTTGCAACTGTGCCGGAATAGAATCCCAAATCCGAATGGTTTTTTCTGCATAAATGCCTGCGTAATTGTATATGTCATTGCGATACAAGTCTAGCAGCAGTCGCTTTGCTTTGTCAACTTGTTCAAAATCTTGAGTTTCCACCCAAGTCTGCACAGCTTGAGGCATTCCCCCCACTATCATATAGGTTCGCAAGAGGAGCATCATTTTGCGATGCAATGCGGGCTGCAAGTGCTCTTGCTTTGCAAAACATTCACGAGTATAGTCCATCAATTGGTCTTCACCAACCGCCCACAAAAACTCTTCAAAATCCATTGGAGACATAGGGATTTTGCGTTCCTCACTGGGGATGAGAACACCTTTCGTATTTTTGCGAATACTGACCAAACTTCCGGTTTCTATATAATCGTAGCGATGGTCCGCCACTAACATTTTGATGGCTTGCCTGGCTTTAGGATATTTCTGAACCTCGTCAAAAATAATCAAAGAGTGACGCTCTTTTAGTTTCACCCCCCATTCCAAACTAATCAGACGGAAGAAAACATCTAAATCCTTCTTATTAAGATAATTGTCAAACAAATCCAATTGTTCGGAAGACAATGTAGAAAAATCGACTAATATGTATGAATCATATTCACGTCGTGCGCACGCTTCAACAATGTAACTTTTTCCCACACGGCGGGCTCCCTCTATAAGCAAAGCCTCCTTCGTTGAACGATTCGTTTTCCATTCCAGTAATTCGCTGTAAATCTTTCGTTTCATAAATTTGAATACACCATATTGAAATTATTATATTACAGAATTTACACAAAAATACAATTATTAGATATTCAAAATACACACCAAATCAAACGAGTTTGAGATTGCAAAGATACTATTATTTTCTATTCTGAACTTTAATGTGGACAAGTTTTCTGGAAGGTATGACGTTTCCAATTCGCCATCGCACCGTTTTTCTCATAGGCCTTATCTCCAACTATCTCAATAAGACTGGACACCATTCTCTCCGTTTTTATACGATGAAGCCAATTATTTTTACCCATAATTTTTGTAAGAGGACTTCTATTGTATCAGACGGAAGTGGTTTCAGCCCGCAAAAATAAGCCGCGCCTGTGCCGAAATTGGGCGCAGGGGCAAGTTGTTCTTCAAATAATCATGAAGTATTTATTCTTTGATCTTCTCTATCGTAGTATCGGTAAACGTCCTCCAGATTTCGAGTTTCACCTTTTTATAGTCATCGAAAAGCTGGCCTACACGCTCTATCTCAAACACAAGACGGAGGTCGTTCTTATCTTCATTCTCCTGACCTTCCTTACGATAGCCAAGGCGAGCAATCTTGATGTAGTAGAGATCGCGGATGCCTTTGCCCGAAAGGTACGGCATGAAGTAATAGAGCTTGTTAAGTGCCACGGTGGTCGGGAACTTCTTACCAGTGTAGTAAATCTTGGCTGAACCATCAAGGTACTGTTCCCAATTGTCCTTTTTGACATTGCAGATGAGGAGGTTCTTGGTGAGGTCAATAGGCAAATCGTGTTTTGAGGATTTCTTACCATACTCAATTTCGTCATCCTCGCGAACCATAAAGTTCCGAGTAATTGGTTCGAGGTCGTATTGGTCGAAGAGGTCGAGGAAATTGAGCTGTTTTATAACATGTTGCTTTTTATATTTAAGGCGTTTTTCACCAGAGTAGCGGAAAATAGCATCTGCAACGAAGTAACCAAGATTGACTGGTACAGCATTTCCTATCATTTGTTCGATGTCGGTCTTAGTTCCATCAAACGAAAAGTCTTCAGGAAAAGTCTGAATCATACTACGTTCACGGGTTGTCAGTGGACGTACTCCCTCCAAAGAGTTTACAGGGTCACCTGGGTGTAGATTGTATCCCTTAGGCATAGGACGATTTACACCACGAATGGTCGCACTAGGCTCTTCTGTACTGAAAATGCCACGGCGAACGTAACTGCGAGGGTGACGATAATAATACTTTATGTCCAGTTTGTCACCAAAGTATTCAGCAACGCTCATTTCGTGATCGGCAAGATTCTCACGAATGACCGTTTGCATAAAGTCATTTTCAGCACCTAAACGACCAATCATAACGAAACGCTTACGACGCTGAGGAACACCACATAAAGCAGCATTCAGAACGGTATAACTAGTGCCATAACCTGCTTCGTGGAAGATGGCGAGGGCATCCTGCAATTTTTGTGTTTTAGTTATGCGCTCCACATTCTCCATAACGAACCATTGAGGACGGATGGATGCAATAATTCGCGCATAGCAAACTGTAAGGTCACCACGACCATTGTTCTCATCGCGCTTCCCTGCAGACGAAAAGTCTTGGCATGGAGGACCTCCGATTATCATGTCAGGCGCAAAGGGACGAATCTTTTCTACAGATCCTTCAACATCCATTAAATCGGCACGGAATGCCGGATGGCTAAAATTGTTGCGGTAAACTGTGAGGGCATCTTGCCAGTTGTCAAAACCTGCAACTACTTCCATTCCTGCCTTCTCAAAACCAAGGCTAAGACCACCACATCCGCAGAACAAATCTACTACTCTCATTCTACTTCACAAATAATTCAGGGTGACTAACAAGGTATGCATCAAATCTGCGTTCTGGTCGAAGGAATTTCTGACCATCACCAAGGATGATATTTTTAATGTCATACTTTGAAATACGTGGCTTGGTCAACTCATCACATCTCATCAGTGGGTTGGTTAGTTTTCCACTAATAGCAAATGCCTTATCTGTCTTATAGTTATAAGCAAGGTCATTCACTATGTCTGTGTAATTAAACTTACCGAACTGAGTAAAGTCCCATAGCATTTTGTAAAGCCAAATAATGGTACGCTGGTTACGGGAAATGTCATCAACAGCATTTGCTTCGCGCAAACACATTTGGATGACAGAGAGATTCCGCTGCGACGAACGCCAAGCCGTAGCGCGAAAGTCAATAGTGCGGACAGAAACTTCGTCAAGTTGCTGGAGAATTGAAATCAATTCTGGACGTTTCTGCTCCAACAAATCGACGTATTCATTTAATATGACGCTCTTTAACTCGATAGCTCTTTCCGTATTCTCACGGACAACTCTATTGGCTTCTGCTGTATATTTATTGATGAGGAATGCACTCGAACGAACCTCTATGCCAGCAATAGCTTTGGCAACGTAATCGCCAATTTCACAACTTGGCTTGAAACTAATGTCATAACCAAGAGAAACATCAAAGTCACTCTTTTTGAATAGTAGGATGTCTGGACGCTTACCAATAGCATCAAGTTCTGCCTGATAATCATTGAAAAAATTCTCAAATCCTGCATCACCAGCAACTAGATCATCCGATTTTCCATATCTCACAGCAACGATATTCTCGGAATTGTCATTAATAGCTCTGAAAATTACATCCTCTGCCCAATCTCCTTGCTGTTTATTGGTAATGAACTCCGAAGATGCCTGTGTAGGCATCGAAGCCTCACTACGCGGCTCATCAAAGTCGATGAGACCAGTATGTATCATGCTACAAATTCGGTTTATTATGTCTTTATACTGTTCCATATCATTTGTTCTATGAAAAGCTTCTATTTTTCTCATCTCGCACCGCCACTCAGAATTTTGCTTAGTCCGTTAAACAAAATCCGAAAGGAAAACGACACTGCAAAGTTACATATTATTTTCTCGCTTCCAACAATGCAGCGAAATTTTTATTGAAATTTTCTGGGATAATTTGTTGGGTAAACTTTGGCGCGGTAAAAGTCGGCGCCACACAAAATGGCTTTCTCCGGGTCGGCAATTTCGTCGAGGCGTTCGCTGCCCACTTGCGCCAGCCACATCTTGAACGGCTCCGCCTTGGGCGATGGAATGGACTGAATGAGACGCAGAAGTCCTTTTGTGTCAAGAACTTTACTCTTTTCCCACAACTATTCGTTCGTCAGAATCTTTTTCAAACACA
>JAKSMH010000129.1 GCA_024400715.1 Bacteroidales bacterium
CAGAAGGGGATTTGCGCTCGCTTCGTTCGTCGATTCTAAAAGAAGGGGATTGGGGTTCCCGATGCGTTGGGGCGTTTCTACGGGAGAACGGAACAATTCCCAAATCAATTAGTACAAGAATCCCAGTAGCCAAAGTGGCAACTTGTGACCATGGGCACTTTCAATGTCATCGGCAAAAATGTATGCGTCGGGCTGGTCTGCTATCTGGTCGTAAGTTTTATCGGCTCCCCCAATCTCAATAGTCCATTTCCCGTCAATGCGGAAATCGCCTTCCTTTTTGCTGTATTCCACCGTGTGCCCGTATGACAACTGGTTCACGGCAAAGCATTCACGAAGGGTTCCCTTGTTTACGGCCGTCGTGGCAAGCGCGTGCATCAAGTTGGGATTGTCAAGGTATATTTTGTCGGGTTTCTGCATCTTCTTAACGGAAATCAAATCGCTGTACAGTAAGGCTAATAGCTTGGCATCCTTCAGATGACTGAGGTATTCCACCACTGTATTGCGTTGTAACCCAATGGTGTTGGATAATTTCGCAATATCGACTTCAAAAGGAACCTGTTGTGACAATACTGAAAGTAAAGCTTTGAGTTTACGGCAATTGGCTGGGGCAACGTGCCGCAGTTGAGGCAATTCCACTTCAATGGCGTGCGAGATGGATTGGTCAATCAGCGTGTAGTAGTCAATGGGGTTGGTCAGGTAAAAAGGATAGTATCCCACTTTAAGATACTCGTGGAAATGCTGCAATGGACGGCAGACTTCGTTGACTTGTGCCACAAACGGATGAGGATTGGCAAGTAGGTCTTCAAAGGAAGATTGCGGCAGGGTGATACCCTTATAAAATTGAAGATACTCCCTGAAGGAAAGTCCGGGCATATCGTAACCCACGCATCGACGTGACAAGTCGGCATCACCATCAATGAGGCGCAAAGCGGATGAACCGCTGAGAACGATTTGCAGGTCTGGATATATCTCGGAAATCTCTTTCACTTCGCGGCTCCAGTTCGCATATTTGTGTACCTCATCAAGGATTAGCAGGCGTCCGCCGTGCTGGTGAAACCGCTGCGACACGTCCAACAGCGTGCGAGTGGCGAAATACGTCCAATCCAGCGAGCAATACAGCACTTCCGAACTCCCTGATTCAAAATGCTGTTTTACGAATTGCCTTAGTAATGTGGTTTTTCCTACCCCTTTTGCACCGCGTATGCAAAGCATCGGTGCAGTCCAGTTAATATGATCCATATACCCTCTGATGATGTCCATCTTCGTGGATCGTAGTAGGGCGTCTTGGCGTTTGAAAAGTATTTCCATCGTGTCAATTGCTTTTGTTGAAGTGTAATTTATGACTTGTTTTGCTTTTTATAACAAGCATTTATTATATAAAAGTGCTTTTTATATAAAGCATTTTAGTTTGCAAAAATACAATAATTTTTGAAATAATATCTTTCGTGTTGAAAATATTTTGCTTCATTTCGTCTTCTTTCCCCTCCTTGCTCGGCAAAGCTCAAACAAGGAACGGCTTCGCCGTGATGTTGATGTCACTACCCCGGTCTGATGGCCACCACTCCTTTCAGAAGGGGATTTGCGCTCGCTTCGTTCGTCGATTCTAAAAGAAGGGGATTGGGTTTTCCCAATCTCTTAATCCCCCAACTGTTCCCTTTTACAATAAAAATTTAAAACCCCATTCGCATTAGATAATTGATATAAATTTTGTATCTTTGCAATTCAATTTAATTTGAAGAAAGTTATGATTTATTTAGACAATTCAGCCACTACTTATCCCAAGCCAGACGTGGTTTATGATTTTATGAATACTTATTACCGCACACACGGTGTCAGCCCCGGTCGTTCGGGCTTCGACGCGGCTATCGAAACGGGTGAGTTGGTCGAAAATACCAGAAAAATGCTGACCCAGTTGTTCAACGGCGGCGGCGATCCCAACCGTTTGACTTTTAGTTATAACGCTACCGATTCGTTGAATATCCTCATTCAGGGTCTGGTGGAAAAAGGTGCCCACGTCATCACGACGATGTTGGAACACAATTCCGTTTTGCGTCCTTTGTATGCGATGGAGCAGAAGGGCTTGATCGAAGCTACCTATTTGCCTTTTGACAAGCACGGTTACGTAGATCCCGATGATTTCAAGAAGGCCATCCAACCCAATCCCAAATTTGCGGTTTGTACGCAATGTTCCAACGTGATTGGTACGGTGCAGCCGATTGCCGCCATCGGCAAGATTTGCAAGGAAAACGGCATCATTTTTGTCGTTGACGGAAGTCAGGGCGCAGGAGCCAATACGATGGATATGGTTAATTTCGGTGTGGATTGTTATGCGTTTACCGGTCATAAATGTCTGATGGGACCCACTGGTATCGGTGGCTCATACGTCCGCGAAGGCATTACCATCAACCATACTCGCTTTGGCGGCACCGGGGTTCGCTCTGCATATCCCGGCCATCTGGAAGAATATCCCTATCGCTTGGAAGCGGGTACGATGAACTTGCTCGGCGTGGCAGGTTTGCACGCTGGTGTGAAGTGGGTGATGGAGCAGGGTGTCGAAAATCTGCATAACCAGGAAATGAAGTTGTGGGAAAAACTGCGTCTGGGTATCAAGGACGTGCCCGGCGTAACTTTGTATTGCGCCGAATCCGTGGAAAACCACAATCCGGTGATGTCTATCAATATCAACGGTTTTGAGGCCGGTGATGTGGGCACGATGTTGGATGTGGATTACGACATTGCCTGCCGTACGGGTTTGCAATGCGCCCCGAAAGTCCACGTGGGTATCGGCACCATCGATATTCACGGCACGGTTCGTTTGAGTATCGGTGCTTTCAACACCGAAGCCGATATCGATACGGCTATTACCGCCATTAAGGAAATCGCCGCACTGAAGAACTAGTAGAGCTTGAGTGTTATGCCAATCTTATAATACTCCTCGTCTTGACTCATTTTAATGGAATGACGATGATTGTAATAAATGTGTAATAATCTTATCAGAATGTCCATGCCGTTTTGTGAGGAATTCATTTTGATGTATTTGTAGTTGTTGATACAGTACAAATGTAAATTATGCATAGAATCAACGGTTATATTGATAAAAATGTAACCGTTTTTTCTTTTTGCGTATTTGAAGCAATTGTAAAGAACATCGTCAAACAGGCAAGGCAAAATATATAGGTTTTCATCGCTTTCATTAGAATATTGAAATATTATTTCCGTACTTGAATCAAAGTCTTTAGATAAGAAGTCAATACATTTGCGGATATGTTCAAGCTCTAAAGGTAAAGGAACTCGTTTGTCATCAATATGACGCATTTGATAACGTGTGTATGACACGATGTCAAGAATGGTTTCACTTGCTTTTGCGTCAAGGGTGTAATATTGACTATGAACATCAGCAAGCCGATTAAACAAGAAGTGGGGCGATAATTTCATTCTGAATAACTGTCCTTCCAAATGGCGTTTTTTCGTACATTCATAATGAAGCAATGCCAATGTAATGGCATTGGTTGCAATCAATAAGTGACGAAGCATAGTGTTGTTATTGTCTGTCTGGTTTCTTTTTCTGTTGTACCAGGAAAATTCCAACAATAACGATGATTATGCCGAGAATTTTGTAATGCGGGAACGATTCCCCCAGTATAATAAACGATAAAATTGCCGTGACAATGGGAATGAAATTGGTGAAAATACTTGATTTTCCTATGCCAAAACGCCGAATGCCTTGCAGATAGAACATAAAGGCAAGGGCAGAACACAAAATAGCTAACGCGCTTAAATGAAGCACGTTAGATGTAGAAAACAAGGTGCTTAATTCTTCAATGATAATCTGCTGGTCGTAAAGGATCAACATCAGCGGTGTGAATAGCAATAAGCCGATCAGATTTTGATAGGTGATGACAACAACGGGATGATAGTGTTCGGGAAATTTTCTAATGAAGAAGGTGTAACCCATAGAAGCCGTTACAGCACCGAATGCCAATAAAATCCCCTTTATACTTACAGAAGCGTTGGTAAATGAAGGAAATAGCATTGTAAAGATACCCAGGAAGGTGATGAAAACACCTAACAAATTGATATGAGAGAAGTTTTCCTTGAAGTAAAATAAAGACAGAAAGGCGGTTCCAATGGGAATGGTGGCTACAATGACCGATACGACGGAGGCATCGCAGAAGGTGAGACTATAAGTCTCGAAAATAAAGTATAAAAAGGGTTCAAAGCAACTAAAGGCAATGATGATGGGGATGTCTTGCTTCGCGATTTTCATTTTGTCTCTGAAAAACAGATGACTGATGCAAAGGAAAACGAAACTGGCGATTAAAACCCTCGAAAAAATAATGGTGATAGGGGAGGCGTCAATAAGTAGCTGCTTGGTGAAAATGAAAGAACTGCCCCATAATGATGCGGCAATAACCAACAATAGGTAGTAAAACCAATCTTTTTTCACGCTTGTTGCAAAAAAAAAAGAGGATTTGCAAACCCTCTTCTTTTTGTTTCTTTTTTATGGTAATTATTCTTCAGCAGCCGTTTCGTCAACTTGTTCGGTCTGTTGGCCTGCGTATGGGTCGTTGGCCTTAAATTCGTTCTTAACTAAAAATGCACATACGAAGCACATCACCATAATGAATGCCGCCAATCCCCAAGAGGCTTTTTCCAAAAAGTCCGTGGTTTTTCTAACACCCATAATCTGATTGGACGCGGCGAAGTTGGATGCCAAACCACCACCTTTGGAGTTCTGAATCAGAACGATGAATGCTAAAATGATACAAGCAATAATTACTAATACAACTACTAATGTCAACACTGTCATTAATTTAGTTGATTATTCTTTTTTTCAATTCTTTATTAGGAATAAGCTGATCTTTAGTCAAAGGCTGTCTGTTATATGGATCATAGGAATTATCATTTAAATGCTTTTCAATTTCTTTTCTGTCAGTACTAGCCTCAGAATGTAGATCCAATCCGCTGCCTAGAACCCAGTCGACGTAAATTGAAATTATATTCCTAGCCAGGCCACTTCGATACCAGACACTGCGCG
>JAKSMH010000013.1 GCA_024400715.1 Bacteroidales bacterium
CCAAATGATTACATTAAAAAAATGAAGAAACGTGACCCTTCCCTTGCAGAAGGGTGGGGACAAATTGTCACCCCCCCCTTTCTGTGCAAACCCAAGGAGGCAAACAAAGGGTCAATTGCGCTTCTCAACAGGGGCTTTTCCGCCTCATCCAATCCATTCCGTCTCCAAAAGCCGAACCGTTCAAAATCTGGATGGCGCAGGTTGCCTCGCAACGTATCGACCAGTTGCAGGATCCGGAATTGAATATAAATCAAGCTATTGCCGATTATAAAAGATTGGGCTACAGTGACAAATGGATAAACAACCGCAATTTCTTGTATGGCATTTCTGAATAATAATTGAGCAAATACGAATGTGATTATGGCAAACGACTTTGGCATATTGGTGGGACAAATTGAGTCTGCAAATCAGGTTTTGCAGAACAACGCCCGTGTGGTAATCAATCGGCACGTAACCGCCAAGGCGTGGCTTACGGGCTACTACATTGTGGAGTACGAACAGCACGGAGTGAAGTTGCCACATTGCAAAATGACATCAAATCGCCTTTTACTTTTGAATTCCTCGGACTTTCCGCTAAAAATGTAGTGGAAGAAAGCGATTTGGAGTCGGCAATTCTCAACCATTTACAAGATTTTATTCTGGAACTTGGAATGGGATTATGGACAACGATATTGTAATTTATCAATCTGTGGATGGTCAAACCAAGATCGACGTGAGATTTGAGAATGAAATCGTTTGGCTCACGCAGCAACAGATGGCCGAACTCTTTCATACTTCAAGAACTAATGTGGTGGAACATATCCAACATATTTATGAAGAAGGTGAACTGGAGCAAAGTTCAACCTGTCGGAATTTCCGACAAGTTCGTCAGGAAGTATCACCAACAGACACTATCTCCTGTTGAAAAAGCATATTTGGGAACCATTAAACAACTGGCTGAAAAAAATTCTGGCAAAATATAACCGCTAAGACCCTCCTTTTTGAAGAATGTTATTAAAGCAGAAACGAATTTCCTACCTTCTCTTCACCCTCACTTTTCTCTGGCAGTTGCCCCAGAACTTAGTGGCCATCGCGGTGCTGCTGTGCTCGAAGAATGTCCGCAAGATTGACTTCCGGCACGGGTGCTTCGTGCTGTCTGCAAACATGCCTAAGGACGCGGGCGGCGTGTCACTCGGCAACTTCGCCTTCGTGTGCCCGCAACTCGCTCACGACGAACATACCATTCGCCACGAGGCCGACGGCCATACTGTCGATTCCCTCATCTTCGGACCGCTATACCTGCTCGCCATCGGCCTGCCCTCCGTACTTCACCTTATTTGGTTTAACCGCAAACAACCCGCCGGCAAGTCTTACTACGACTTCTACACCGAACGCTGGGCCAATAGGCATGCAGGACTCGAGAAGTGAGAGGTGGGACAAGTTTTAGATTTCAAGTTTCAAGTGCGGGAGACACCACAAAGTCAATGCCAATGGTCAATGTCAGAATAACAGGTGCATTTTCTCTTTCTTCTTCCAGCCGGCTTCGGAGCGATATTCTGTGAAGTAAATTTTGATGTCGGCTTCGCTGCGATAGTCGGTGAAGTAGATCTTCTTCTGCGCTTCGGAGCGGTATTCCGTAAAAAACCAGAATCCTTTGTTGCCTTCTGCTTCTGAACGGTATTTGCACTTGTATACTATTAGGTCGGCCTCGCTGCGGTATTGCGTGACATAGACCTTGACGTCCGCCTCGCTACGGTAGGAAGTGGAATAAACGCGCTGCGCCGACACCGCCGACACGATGCAAGTGAATATCAGGATATACGAAAAAATGGTCTTCATGTTCATGGGTTTTAAATTTTATGGTTTAAGTGAGAAGTGGGGGAGACTCCACAAAGTCAATAGTCAATGTCAAAGTCAATGGTCAAAGTCAATGTCAAAGCCCCCGGCTACTTCGTTGGGAAGTCTTCCATTACTCCGGAGGACGGCAGGTGCATGCCGGCAACGACGAGGTGGTTGTCTTTTATATATTGGTAGTACTCTTGGCGCGTCTTGACGGACATTTTCTGGTCTTGGTCGTACTTGGCGCTGAACTCCGGATGGGGCAGCTGCAGCGCGGCGGCGTGCAAAAGGTCGCCGATAATCAGCACGCTGCCAACCTGGTACAACGTGTGCCCAGGCGTATGACCCGGTGCAGCCTTCGTGACGATGTCGCCCAAGATGGTCTCGCCCCCGTGGAATGTCTGCACTCGCCCCTCGTAGGCGGCTAACATCTTCTGGACGCCCTTGTCCGTCTTCCACGCCTTCACCTCCTCGGCAGAACAATAGACCGTCGCTTTGGGGAAACTGGCCTCCCCGTTGGTCAGCATGCCGCCGATGTGGTCGCCGTGAAAGTGCGTGATGCAAACAGCGCTGATGTCACTGCTCTGGATGTTTAAGGCCTGGAGCAAACGCATCATTTCGCCGCCTTTTTCTACGCCCAAACCAGCATCAAAAAGGATGTATTGGCCGTTGTGCTTGACAAGGAACACGTTGATGCCGGCATCGGCTTCGCCGTTGGGCATTAGTTCTTTGACAATTTTGGCGTCTGCGTCTGGGAAAAGTGCTGCCGGCATAGTGTTGACTTTGTCTTTCAGCGTCCAAAGTTCCACGCCGTCAAAGTTAAACTGGTAAATGCAGTCATAACTCGTGTCCTGCGTTTTTTGCGGTTCGGCGACAACGAGTTCGCTTTTGAGTTTGTTGTGGCAGCCCGAGAAGATAATGGCTGCCGCGATGATTAACATATAGGGACGTTTCATTTTTGTGTGGTTTTGTGACGGCAAACTTATATTTTTTTGCTGTCTTTTGGATTATTGGTTTTGCTCGATCCAAGATTTAATGTCTTGAATACGCTGCTGATATTTAGCTATTTGTGATTCGATAAAATCTTCACTGTATTTCGTGTCGCAGAATCGATTGCCACGGGCGACAAAGGACGGGTCGTCCAAGTCATCAAAGATGTCCAAATAGTTCTGTAAGTAATCGATGTTTGTAGCTAACAATTCGGTCAGTTGTTCAGGCTCTGCTGTGACGGTGGTTCCGTCGGAATATTTATATATCATAGTGTAAATGGCATTGATTTTCTTTATGAATTAAAACGATCGGATAGGGTGGTGACCTTCATCTTGACATAATTGATGAGTTCTTGACTCTCAATGATTTCAATGTCATCGGCTAACCCCAAGATGAAACGGGTGACCGCTTTGAAACCGCACACTTTTGTCTCCAGAAGCCAACGGTTTTCACTGATTTTGGAAAGATATTTTACAGAAAGTGGATATTCTTCCATGAGTAAGTTGGCGGCCCGCACGCTCATCTTCAACTTGATGTCGCTGGCTTTGGGACCGCTCATGCGGAAGATGTCCAGGAATCCGCTTTCATGTTTGTCTTCATGTTTCCATGACTTCAAGGTGATCTCAACATCGCCGATGCGCGAAACTTTGAATAACTTGATGCGATTGCTATCCAACTCATAGCACCATATTTGGATGAAATTCGGTGTGAAGGCAAACGGCTCTACTAGGCGGTCGCTTAGCGAGTTGCTGTGCGCTGACTGGTAATTGCGCAATTTGACAACCTTCTTTTGTTCAATGGCTTCAAGCAGGTTGTGTACATTGTTGTTGTTCTCCTTTTTAAGCACGACGTCAGCGACAGCCTTGGTCTTGTAAATTGAATAGAGTTTCTCTTTGAGGTTCTGTTTGATGATATTGGTCTCGCTGATACTCTCAATGGCAGCTTTCAGCACATAGGCCTCTTCTTCCGAAAAGTAAACCAAATCCTGAATGCCCATGAATTTCTCGGGCATTGAGGTCAATTTGTATATGCCGTGCTCTTCATCTTTGTTTATCATCAATCCGATACTTCGCAAAGTGTCAATGTAGCGATAGAAGGTCCTTTCCGAGATGTCGAATTCTTCGCAAATATTTGCAACGGTCTTGTAGTGGTTGTGAGCGAGTGTCATGACTAATCGCAGCACACGTTCGATTTTCGGCTGATCCATGTCGTTTGTGTTTTAGAGCGCAAATTTACAAACTTTACTGACAAGTTGTGTCAGCAAAATTATTTTTTTAAGCGTCAAATGTTGGCACTCAACTGTTGTTTTTTTGCATCATGAAATTAACACAAAACAAATATAGTTATGAGATTGATTAAAGACAAAAACGGAAACACCACAAGTATTGATGTGACAAGAACAGAATTGGAATCCATGTCTGATGGCCACTTGATTGAATTTTGCAATGAAAATATGGAATTGCTGCGATTAGATGTAGTGGATTATCTGAGTGGCCGTCTTTCCTATATCTTCCATAAATGTAATTCGGCAGTATCTAAATTCATTAAGAAAAACATTTCCTCTTTGCCATTGCTGATGCTCAAAATTCAAGATAAGAAATCGGGTTTGACAAATGTGGATTTTGACAGCGACGATATCAGCTATATGACGATTGCGCTTTCAGAAATGATTATGATTCATAACGCCAAACGCCGTATTTACAATGGCGAGGAGGCGGAATTGCTGAAATACAATTTGCAAAAAGCCGTTGAAGATATTGACTTGTAGCATTGTTGGCTGTTAGCCATTAGCTTTTTGGAGTCACCCCACAAGAAACCTGTTTCGACGTAGCAGGCGAATACAAAGCATAACGAGTTTTGCTTTGCTAAATCGCAAAGAGAATATGAACGAAGTGAATAAATGTGAAACTACCGGCTGTTACCTGTGGGTGTAAATGAAAAAAAGCACTTGCTAATGCAAGTGCTTTTTGTGGTGGGAACTACTAGATTCGAACTAGTGACCCTCTGCTTGTAAGGCAGATGCTCTAAACCAACTGAGCTAAGCTCCCTTTGTCGTTGTGTTGACGGGTGCAAAAATAGTATTTTTTGAATATCGCGCAACACTTTTGTTGAAAAAAATTTTTTGTTTTTTATTGATTGAAAACAAGAGTGTTAGAACTGAAAACCGGCGCAAATGTTAATGTATTGCGGATGTTCGCAGGTCTGATTTTGGAAGAAATGTTGGAATCCGTAGCGATAATTGACGCCTAAAACGATGAATCCTAACTTGAAATCGAAGCCGGCTGTGAGCAAGGTGAGGTTTCTTTCAATATTGTTTTTTGAATATCCAATGGTGTTGTCTGTGACTTGGATCAATGGTTGATATATGATTCCGGCATAGGGGAGGAAAGCGCAAGATCTACCCATAGGGACATTGCCAACCACTTTGACTGGGATTTGCAAATAGCGAGTTTCCACAAGCTCGTCTGCAAAATCCAAATCCGTGCCCGTTTCGAGCTTGTAGGTGCCTTTGAAAAAGCAGTAGCCCAAACCGACTTCGCCATAGACGTATTTGCCTGCTCTAAAGAACACGCCGAAATCTGCGGTGCCCAGTCCTTCCAAATAGTCGCCGCGGTCAGCATAGGTGCGGTTCAAAGGAAAACTCGTGGAGATTTTAAAACCTGCTTGGTACCAATTGTTTTGTGCAAAACTAAATAACGCAATGCTGATGAAGCATAAAATGGCAATGATTTTTTTCATATCTATTGATTTTCTTTCGTTTTTTCTTCGTTATTGGTGCTGATTGTATTGAATTGATTCATGGTGCGTTGCAGTCCGGCTGTGGCAAAAGATTTGATGGCTTCTACTGCATTATTGATGCAAGGTTCAATCACTTTCAGTTCTTCACTGGAGAATCGTCCTAAAACATAATCTATTTGGTATCCTTGTGCAAAATTCTTTCCGATGCCGCATCTCAATCTCGGGAAATTGGAATGCCCTAATAACTCAATGATGTTGAGCAGTCCGTTGTGCGAGCCTCCGCCGCCCTTGGGCTTGATTTTGAAAGTGCCAACGGGCAAATCTAGGTCGTCGCATATAACCATGCAATGGTCGGCGGCAATATCTTCTGCATTGAGCCAGTATTTAACCGCTTTCCCCGATAAGTTCATGTAGGTGGTTGGCATGATGAGCACTAAAGTTCGGCCCTTATAGGTGGCTGTTGCCTTATATGCTAATTTGTCGGTTTTGAACTCGGCGCCCAATGCTTTGGCTGCCGCTGACACCACTTCAAAACCATAGTTATGGCGCGTTCCCGCATATTGCTGCTCAGCATTGCCCAAGCCGACGATTAAATATTTCTTTTCATTCATTATTTCTGTTCTTGTTTTTCAGTTTCTTCTCCTTCGTCTTCGGTCATATTGACGAAAAAGGTGAAGTTCAATTTGCCATATCTGCGATGGTCAAAGTATTTAGGATGAGTCGTAAAAACATGCTCCTTAGAGTGCTCTAATATCAACCAACCATCTGGATTGAGCAAATCATGGGCAAAGACATTGTCGACAATCTTTTCAATGCCTTCCAATTGATAGGGTGGATCGGCGAAGATAATATCGAATTTCTGCCTGCAAGCTGCGGTGTAAGCAAACGCATCTTGGCGGATGACGGCTACATTATTATATTGTAGCGAGGCTATGGTTTTCTTGATGAAATTGGTGCAGCGTTGGTCCGCATCTACGGCAATCACCGAAACAGCTCCGCGAGAAGCAAATTCGTAGGTCAGATTGCCCGTTCCGGAAAATAAATCCAACACTTTGACTTGGTCTAAATAGAAATAGTTGTTCAAAATGTTGAACAAGGACTCTTTGCCCAAATCGGTAGTGGGCCTTACTGGAAGATTGTCGGGCGCGACAATGTGCCGACCTCTATTTTTGCCGCTAATAATTCTCATCTTATAGGAAAATTACGTCGTTATGATATTGTTTTAGCAAATCGTTGAGCTTTTTGTTCGTTTTCGTGAAATAGTGAACAAAAAGGGTAGGTGCGGACAATCCGAATTGCTGTGTGCAATTGAGGGTGTAATAAAGAATGTCCACGGGTTCAATGCGTGTCAGTCGGTTGACTAATGCGGGCTGCTTGCCATGCAGGGCGATGATATCGACGAATGTGTCATTGACGGAAAGCATTACGGCCTCTTCGTTGTCCTGTCTCATAAGGAATTCGTAAAGCAGGGTGGCTTCGCTCTTAAAATGCGGCACACATCCTAATTTGCTAATTGTGTCAAATTCGTTCTGGGTGAGGAAATAAAGTGACCGATAGTTGCCTAATGCATCCGTATAATGTTTGCCGAATTGGGAAACATCATGCTGCATTTGAAGATAGTCGCGGGCCTGCTCGTCCTTGAAAATGATGTCCGGTATCAACATCGGCACACGGGTGGCCACGATAATGTCAATGGACATGTTCTCATTGGACTCGATATTGAAAAATTTCGGAGCCTCATTGGTGAGTAACACATTTTCCGCAGTCAGGTAATCTTCGCGGACGATTTCGCCTTTTTCGTTTTGATTAAAAAGCGAAAATCCATTCGGGGCAAGCCGAATGGATTTCGTATAGTAAGAGGATAACAATGTACTCATATTGCTATTTTTATTCCCAAGAACCTGCTGTAGAAGCTTCCGTCAAGGAACCCATATACATGTCTTTATATTGGCTCTTGTATTGTTCTTCTTCAGATAATTTGTTGAAGAAAATCTTATTGAATAATTTCTTGAAAGCACCGCAGTTTTCAGGAGAAATGCTTCTATCCATGTTGATGAGGATGTCATCCAATGGCACATCAATTTTGTAAACAGGAATGGTATAAGTCTTACTTGCGATTTCACCTGTTTGAATTTGGTATTTCTTCTTGTCGGAGAATGGAATGTATTGGAAGTTTTTGAAACTTTCTTGAGTCAGGTTAGCATCCAATTCCATAATCTTTTCAATAGCCGGAATCTTAACGATTTCTTTGTGGATCAAACCGAGTTTGAATGCTTCTTCTTGGGAAATGGTATCTGCGAAATGACCGATGGTCTTTTCAACTTCTACAGTTCCGTTTTGAACGAAGTCGGCAAGGGAATCGATGTCGCTAGCGTATTTCTTGAAAACGGTTTTGTAAACGGTTTGAGCGCTTCTAATAGTGAGAAGGTTGTTTACATTAGCGGTTTTACGAGCTTCATAGATGGTCTTGTATTTCTCAGGTCTAAGAATGCTTCTACTTGCAAAAATAGCTAAGAACACAACGATGATAGCTAAAATGATACTGAATAAGGTTCTAGTCTTCATAACTTTAGTTTATTTTTATTTCTTATTATTATTCTACAAAAAAGCACGCAAAAGTAGTAAAAAAAAGGTAATGATTACCCGATTGCTGAAAATTTATTCTTAAAAGGTGATACGATGGATTCCTGGCTCGTAAGTGCGAAATAGTAACTCTTTGATTTTCAAATAATCAGACTGATTTTGCACAAAGTCCATCTCCGCCGTTTCCACTAAAAGTATCGGAATGTTTGTATTCTGCTTAAAATGCGTGATATAGTGGTCCTGAATGTCTGCTAAATACTCGGCTGTTATTTCTTTTTCGTATTCGCGACCGCGTTTGGCGATGTTTTTCAGAAGCTGGTCTGTATTATTATAAAGGTAAACGATAAGTTCCGGCTTTGGCAGAAATGAAGATATGGTGTCAAAAACAGTTTTGTATAGATTGAATTCATCGTCCAAGAGGTTGTTTTTGGAAAAGATGATGCACTTGTCAATAAAGTAGTCGCCTACAACGAAGTCTTTGAACATGTCGCGTTCCGACAGCAATCCTTTGAGTTGACGATAGCGCTCCATCAAGAAATGCATCTCAACGGGCAGGGCATAGTGGACGGGGTCTTTGTAGAATTTTGGTAGAAACGGATTGTCCGCAAACTCCTCCAACACCAATTCCGCATTGCAGTCTTCCGCCAGCATTTTGCTGAAAGAGGTTTTGCCGGCGCCAATACAACCCTCAATAACTATATAATTATATGGTATCATGCGTTTTCAAAATGATTATAAGACAATGTCGAGCTCGGCCAAGGATTGAAGAACGAAGTCACGCTCGTGTATTTTGGGGTGTGGCAAAGTCAGTCGTTCGTCATGGTAATGCATGCCATCGTAATCCAAAACGTCCAGGTCAATGGTTCGATCGTGATATACGGCTTTGCCATCAACGATGCTGCTTTTCTGCGTGCGCCCCAATGCTCGCTCAATGGACTGCAACTCATCTAGCATTTGCAGTGGCAATAGGGTGGTGATGACGACAATGATCTGATTGAGAAAAGGATCTGCCTCAAACCCCCAGGCCGGAGTTTCAATGACCGATGATGTGCGGACGATTTGGCCAATGCGGCTCCTAACCAGTTCTTTTGCCTGTTGGAGATACATTGCCCGGTCGCCCATATTGCTGCCTAATCCTATTACTGCTCTTTTCATAATTCGAGCGGCAAAGATAGCATTTCCTTGCTTATGACTTTACCACGCAATAGCACTTTATAAAAAAAAAGATGCCTCCAAGGAGACATCTTTTTCTTTAGTTGTTGATAAGCAAAACCGATCTTCCATATACTCCAGATACCATCGCAATTGATTTTGAGTAGTTTAAGATATTGGCGATGACGCGTCTGGAGGGCTTTTCTTGTTTTACGGATTTCTTATCAAAGGTAGTAGAGGTTTTATCCATGGGCATCTATTTGGTTGATATTTTTTGAACAAATTACAATCAAATAACGCCAAACTGTTGCTAATATTATATTCTTCGCAAAATTTATTTTCTAAAAAGGAAATAAACGGCTAAAATTAAGAAGCAAAAACCGATTAAATGATTAAGTCTCAAGGATTCAGTTCGAAAAACCAATAAGGTGAAAATGGTGAAAATCGTAAGCGAGATGGCTTCCTGTATGACTTTTAACTGCCATAAATTGAACGGACCACCGTTTGCTTCGAATCCAATACGGTTCGCTGGAATCATAAAACAGTACTCGAAACCAGCAACCAGCCAACTCAACAGTATGATGATAGGCAAGGAGAGTTTGCTGAACCAAGGATAACTTTGCATTTTCAAGTTACCATACCATGCAAATGTCATGAAGATGTTGGATGATAATAATAATAATATAGTATAAAGACCTTTCATAAAAATGATGAGTTGATAAATTTGAGGCGGCAAAAATAACAAAAATAATAACCCTCTGAGAATTGAATTTTCAAGACGAATTCTATCACATGTCTGGAATTTTCGATTTTCAAAATTAGAATAAAAACGTCTTTTTGTTTTCATGATAAATCCGATCTCTTTACAACTGCTGTAACATTTGAAAGTAGGGTTGTGCCTACTCAAAACCGATATTTTATGTCAAGGCATTTTGTCATACACTTTACAAAATAGAATAATGGAGTAGGGCATCTGGTAGCAAAGCCCACCACTTTATATGTTTGAGATTTCTCAAAATGTATGCTTTGTAAATTTTCAAATATTAAAATATTTAAGCATCTAAAATACTATATTGAAAATCACAACAAGCCGATACAATAAATCAAAGTATGCGACTATGCGATAATCCACTACATTTTCTCCGAAATACGTTGATTGTTTTATAAAACTAAAATCAAGCCACTGTGAACGAGTGTTAAGAATAGATAA
>JAKSMH010000130.1 GCA_024400715.1 Bacteroidales bacterium
TAATTTATTACCCGACATGCAAATACTATTATAGTAATCATTATTAAAAAAATAATCACAAAATTTATGGTGCAAAAATAATATTTATATTATTATTTTGATGTTTTTTTTTGAAAAAAAGATATATCTTTGCAAAATGAAAAAAATTATTTTATTCACTAAAATATTTCAATTATGAAAAAACTTTTATTAATTCTGTCTTTTGTGGCATTTTCATTTATGGCGAATGCTCAGGTCATCTTCCATGAAGATTTCAATTCCTCGACCAGCGTTCCCACCGGTTGGGTGGTTTATGAGGATAATCTGACCAATTATTCAGGTTATGGAATTACGAATAAGGGCTGGTTCTTGAATCCAGACTTTTTCGGAGATGGTGATAATGCGATGTTGAGTCTTTCTTATACTGAAGTGTCTGCAGCTTGTGACCGTTGGTTGGTTACTCCTGCCATCAACTTAAACCAAAGTGGTTTATACTTGAAATTTAAGGCTTGTGGTTATACGGATGGTACTTACGCTGAAAAATTAAGAGTATATATTTCAACTACTGATCAACAAAAGGCATCTTTTACCACGGTGTTGCATAATTATTCGGCTCTTCCATCAGGAAGCAACGATTATTTGATTGATCTTTCTGCTTATCAAGGAAGTACAGTGTATATCGCATTTCAAAACTATGGTGATGGATATTATGTCGCGGTAGATAATGTCGAGGTTTTGGTTCCTGATGAATATGGCGTTGAATTGGCCAGCGTTGAAGTGCCCGCATACGTGGCAAAAGGTGCCAATGCAACTGTTAAAGGTACTATTATAAATAAAGGTATCGTTCCTTTGCAGAGTTTTGATGCCTATTTTGTCGTTAACGGTACTCAGACTTCTAATGTCGAATCTTTTTCGGCTCCTGCCCTTGCATACAATGCTTCTTACACTTTCCAAATGACCGCTCCTTTTAACCAGACTCAAGAAGGTGTTTATTCTATTGAATTGGTTGTGAAGAACCCTAATGGTCAAGGTGATAGCTATATCGATGAGGCTACAACTTTTACCACGGTTTATGATGCTTCTGTCGCTACTCCACGTGTATCTTTGTTGGAACAATTTACCACTTGCCAGTGTCCTAATTGTCCTGCTGCTATTACGGCCATTAGAAATGCGGTTAACGGTCGCGATGACGTGATCTGGATTGCCCACCATTCAGGTTATGGTACCGATCAAATGACTAGTACCGTAGATAACGATCTCCTTACGTTTTACAATGACGGAGGTGATACTTATGCTCCTGCAATGATGTTGGACCGTACCCAAATGACGGATGATCCAGGTCCTGTGTTCTTCCCTGATGGTCAAACAATGGTTACCAATATGATTAACCAAGCAGTTGTGGTTCCTTCATTTGTAACAGTCAATATTGATAATTATACTTATAATCCATCTAATAGAAATCTTTCTGTTACGGTTTCCAGCGAATTCTTGGCTGATATGGCTTTTGATAGTCCTCGTCTTTCAATTTATTTAATAGAAGATGGCTTGAGTTATTATCAATCTGGTTATGGCAATATGACTCACAATGGTGTTACCCGTAAATCTTTAATTGGTAATACTTGGGGTGAAGTTATTACTACTCCATCGGGTACTGGCATGGTGCCAGCTGGTATAACTTACACCAAAACTGTTGATTATACCCTTCCTTCAAATTACAATGCAGCCAATTGCCGTGTGATTGCTTTCGTTTCCAACTATACGAGCAATGTCAACAAACGTCAGATTTATAATACAACGATAACTGAAACTGCTCTCGGAATCCACGACGAAAATGACAACTTGGTTGATATGATGGTTTATCCAAATCCTGTGGTTAATGAAATCAATATCAATACCGAAATGGCTATTGACAGAGTTGAAATTTATAACTTGCAAGGTCAGTTGGTTAAATTTGTTAGCAATAATCCTAAAACAATCAACGTCAGCGATTTGGCTTCCGGAACTTATATGATTAATATTGTTACCGAAGACGGTGTCTGCGTGAAGAAAATCGTGAAAGAATAATTGTTGTTTTCAAATACGTTGAAGCGGATGGTGATTTTTTTCATCATCCGCTTTTTTTATCTCAAAAAAAAACGTACCTTTGCAAAACTTTTAATGCAATAAGATTATGAAAAAGAAAATATTGGTTATTTATACCGGCGGTACTATCGGTATGATTCAAAATCCCGATACTAAAGCTCTTGAACCTTTTGAATTTAAGGATATCTACAGCCATCTTCCTATGTTGAAGTTGCTGAATGCGGACATAGATTTCCAATCCCTTCTTCCATTAATTGATTCTTCGGATACCAATCCCGATTTCTGGATTCGCTTGGTCAAGATGATTGGTGACAATTATGACAATTATGATGGTTTTGTGATTCTTCACGAACAGACACTATGGCTTACACGGCTTCGGCTTTGAGTTTCCTTTTGGAAAATCTGTCCAAACCCGTTATCTTGACGGGCTCTCAGTTGCCTTTGGGCGTTGTCCGTACCGATGGTCGCGACAATATCGTGACCGCCGTGGAAATCGCTTCGGAAAGCGTGGACGATGAACCCCGAATCCAGGAAGTGTGCATTTATTTTGAAAATGCGCTGTATCGAGGAAATCGTACCTACAAGGCCAATGCGGAACGTTTCAATGCCTTTGCCTCTCCCAACTACCATAAAATGGCTAAGGTAGGAGTGTCGATCACTTATAACGATAATTTTATTCAACATAAGGAAAAACAACCTTTGATTGTTCACACGGACTTGGATGCCAATATCGCATTGCTTAAGCTTTATCCGGGAATCTCAACCTCGTTGGTGAGTTCGGTGCTGTCGATGCCGGGCTTGCGGGGCGTGGTAATGGAAACTTTCGGTGCGGGAAATGCTCCTTCCTCTGAAGAGTTCCTGTCGCTGATTAAGAGTGCTTCGGATAACGGTATCGTGATTTTGAGCGTCAGTCAGTGTAAAGATGGCGGTGCGGTGAAAATGGGACTTTATGGTGCCAGCGTGGGATTGGACAAAGGCGGTGTGGTCAGCGGCGCCGATATGACCACCGAGGCGGCCATCGCAAAGATGATGTACCTCTTTGGAACGGGAATGTCTTCCGAAAAGGTCAAATACTGGCTGCAGCACCCACTCCGCGGCGAAATGACCATCTAAACTAAGCCCTAACCCCTAAGCCCTAAACCCTAAACCCTAAAAAATGAACCCGTTAATTTCCCCCTCAATGCTTTCCGCCGATTTTTGCCATTTGGCAGATGATATTGATATGGTCAACCAATCAGAGGCGGATTGGTTTCACTTGGATATTATGGATGGAGTCTTTGTGCCCAACATTTCCTATGGAATGCCGTTGGTTAAAGCCATTCGCTCCAAGGCCGAAAAACCTCTGGATGTCCATCTGATGATTGTGCAGCCGGAACGTTATGTGGAACGCTTCAAAGAGGTGGGAGCCGACATACTCACCGTGCATTGGGAGGCCTGTACGCATTTGCATCGGACTATTTATCAGATTAAGAATGCGGATATGCTGGCAGGCGTTGCCCTCAATCCCCATACTCCCGTCGCAGGTTTGGAAGATGTGATTAACGATGTGGACATGGTGCTTATCATGTCCGTTAATCCTGGTTTTGGAGGCCAACGCTTTATAGAACGTAGTCTGCACCGCGTGGCTGAATTGAAGGCGATGATCAAACGCAATCATTCAGAATGTTTGATAGAAGTGGATGGCGGTGTGGATCTGTCCAACGCACAAGCGTTGGTTGATGCCGGTGCCGACGTGTTGGTGGCGGGAAGTAGCATATTCTCTAAGGAAAATCCCACAGAAATCATCAAACAATTAAAAAATGTCAAATAGCAGGATAGTTCTTGTCTTTTTTGCAATTCTATTATTATTCTCTGCCTGTAAGAGAAAAACCTCGTTCGAAAAACTTAATAAAAATACCCCATTACAGGAATTGGTGAAAGACGACCAATATGAGGAGGTGGATCCCGGTGAATTGGCTAAACTTTGCCTATTGGATACTGCCGTTTTTTATGCCGGCGAGTTTGATGGCAAGACGGTATTCCTTAAAGTGTCGTATAGCTCAAGCAACAAAATACAGGGAAAGTATTATGTGGTTGATACCAGTTCCATTTATATGCGCCCGCACCAATTCGAACTGTCCGCTTCTGGTCGAAAATATCGTTTTATGACAGGCACTGCGGATGTGAGCTTTACGATGAAATATCATTCCAATGCGGATGCCCTGAATGGCGTTGTGGAATTGGTTGACCAACATCAGAAGAACAACCGTCTGAGTGAATTCTCTTTCCGAAAATATCAGGAACAAAAAACGGAGGTGTCCTCCAAACGCTATCAGCAACCGATTTTTAAAGTGAAGGAAGAACTGGATCTCGTCTATGGACACGCAAAAGGTTCCTGGACATCCTTGCCCATAGCACCAGGAGCGGACTATGCGAAAGTTCTGTTGCCATACGTTTTCAAGGCGGTTTCACAAAAAGAACTGGATTTGACGATGGATATATATCTTCCAATGAATGACAGCCTGACCTGTCGTCCCTTGTTGGTGCTGATTCACGGCGGGGCGTTCTTTTTTGGCGATAAGCACGATCCGGAAATGATAGCCCAATGTCGTCATTATGCATCGTTGGGTTACGTGGTGGCTTCCGTCAATTACCGAATGGGTTTTGAATTGTCCAAGGTGTCAATCCAACGCTGCGCCTTTAAGTCCATCCAAGACGCTCACGCGGCGATGCGTTATCTGGTGCATCACGCTGAAAAATATGGTATCGATAAAAACAGACTCTACATAGGAGGGTCAAGTGCCGGTTCCATTACCGCCATGAATATGGTGTATATGACTGATGAGAACAAGCCGTTTTCTACGCGGAAAAAGCATTTTTCAAAGGTACACGGACAGCTTCACAACGGTGGTAACAATTTAACGGAAACTTTTCAACTTCGAGGTCTGATTAATATGTGGGGGGCGTTGTACGAAATTGAAGATATGCTGACATATC
>JAKSMH010000131.1 GCA_024400715.1 Bacteroidales bacterium
CTCCAGCGTTTTTTTGTTATGAATTGAAATAAGATATTTTGATAGATTTGAAACAAGTGTCGTTTGGGAAAACTCAATTATGTCTGTTAAAAAATAGTATCTTTGCAATTCAAAAAAATAGCATACTAAAAATAGTTCAAAATGGCTTTTGATAATCGAGATAGTATTGATTTTGGCAAAGAAAACATTCCTAAACTTTTCCGTAGTATTTTTATTCCCACATTTTTAGGGATGCTTTTCAATGCCGTTTTTGTGCTTACCGATGGCATTTTTATCGGTCATGGCGTGGGTGCCGATGGTTTGGCCAGCGTTAACTTGGTGGCCCCGATTATGATGGTTATCACGGGATTGGGAATGATGTTTGGCATCGGCTGCGCGGTTGTGGCAGCCATTCATTTGGCGCAAGGAAAAGTGAAAGTCGCTCGTATTAATATTACGCAGTCGTTTTTGGCTTGCTTGTTGATATCGATAGTCCTTTTGCTGGTTTTATACACTTGCCCCAAAACCGTTTTCCGCATTTTGGGGGTTACGGAAGGCCTTACCTCTATGGCCATGGATTACTATTTGTGGTTTTTGCCTACTTGTGTGTTTTTGATGATTCAGATTTGGGGCGAGTTTGTTATTCGCTTGGATGGTTCGCCACGATATGTGATGTGTGCCAATATTATACCGGCAATCATCAATATTGTATTAGACTATACTTTTATTTTCCCTTGTCATTTGGGTTTGAAGGGTGCCGCTTTGGCTACAGATATAGGTTGTGGCGTAGGGGCAGCAATGACCCTTTACTATATGTTTTTCTTACGAGAAAAATTATCTTTTTATCCCTATAAATTTTCTAAAACAAGCCATCGTTTGGCCATCCGAAATATTGGCTATATGGTTCGCTTGGGCTTTGCCGCTTTCTTAAGTGAATTTGCCATTTCGGTGATGATATTGGCCGGCAATATTGCCTTTGCCAAAAGTCTGGGTGATGCCGGAGTGGCCGCCTATAGTGTCATCTGCTATTTATTCCCGGTTGTGAATATGATTTATATTGCCGTAGCTCAATCGGCTCAGCCCATTATCAGTTATAACTATGGGGCTAAACAGGCGCAAAGGGTAAAGGACACTTTTCGGTACAGTGTGCTGGTGAGTTTGCTGATAGGCGTCATTGCCACGTTGATATTTTTCCTTTTAGCCACCCCAGTGGTATCGGCTTTTATTGAATCCACGGAAGGTGCCCATACACTGGCTGTAAGAGGACTTCCCCTCTATGCCTTGTGTTTTGTATTCATTGCATTTAACGTGTCCGCAATCGGCTATTTTCAGTCCGTGGAGAAAGCTACGATGGCCACGTCGATGATGGCCTTGCGAGGCATTTTGTTGCCTATATTGGCATTTATATTTTTACCTATGATGATAGGGGAAACGGGTTTGTGGCTGGCAATTCCGATATCAGAAGCACTCACGGCGTTGGTTGAAATCATTTATTTTGTACTTTTGCGGCGAGAAATTGCTAAAAATGAGTGACAAAATGAGTCCTGAGCAACGGCGACGTTGTATGCAGGCCAATAAAAGTAAAAACACTTCCATTGAAGTGCTGTTGGGTCGTGCACTGTGGCATCGTGGATTGCGCTATCGCAAACACGAAAAGACAGTGCCTGGGCATCCCGACTTTTGCTTTAAGGGAAAGAAAGTGGCAGTTTTTTGTGATGGAGAATTTTGGCATGGTCGGAATTGGGAGCAAAATAAGCATCGCATTCATAGCCACCAGGAATTTTGGTGCGATAAGATAGAGCGCAATCAACGAAGAGATGCTGAGGTGAATCAGTTGTTGCGAAGAGAGGGATGGCAGGTTTTGCGGTTTTGGGAAACAGATATACGAAAGCACCTGGATTCCTGCGTTCAGATGGTGGAAGCGGCCCTTAACGGCGCATCCGTACCTGACAGGGTGTTTTACGAGTACATTGAAACTTCCAATCTTTTGGCTGCTGAAGCCGAGGTGGAATACGGAAAAAAGGAAGTAGGCTATCAACTGCATACGCCTCATTGGGCAGATGCCGATGCTGGAATCATTGCCAAGTTGGAAGCGGAATTTGGAAAAGAGTAGCTATAATTAAAGTTTATTAATTGAAAAAATTTTCGATGATGTTCAAAATATTTCTTTTCCCTTTTCTTTTCCTTTGGCAGTTGCCCCAAAATTTGTTGGCGTTGGTTGTTTTGTCGTTCTCAAAGGACGTGGAACGCTTGGATTATCGGCATTATTGCTTTGTCTTGAAAGTCAAGCTTCCGCAAAAGGTCGGCGGGGTATCGTTGGGAAATTTCGCATTGATTAGTCCGGATTGTGTTCACGATGTATTTTCCATTCGTCACGAGGCAGACGGACATACCGTTGATTCGATGATTTTCGGACCGCTTTATCTGCTTGTCATCGGACTGCCTTCCGTACTGCATCTGCTTTGGTACAACCGCAAACGTCCCGCCGGCCAATCGTACTACGACTTCTATACTGAACGCTGGGCCAATCGCCATGCGGGTTTGAAATAGCTGGGTAAAGTTTGTTACTATATTCGATCGTTTATCTGTCAAGAATTGCCATAAATCAAGAGCGAATTTTGAAAAAGACATTGCAAGCTGCTACAAACCAGATATCTTTTATTAAAACACAAAGTAAAACAGCGAAGTTCAAATTTTATTTATCCTAATGATAATAATATTTTTGTATCTTTGTTTCACTGTTTCCATTTGCAAAAATAGCAAAGAAATTGATAGTATGATGTTTCTTTGTTAGTTCTAATACTGACTTGCGCAAAAAAAATCCAAAACTGCGGAGCGTTCAAATATTTTGTATCTAATCTACTCCCGCAGTTGGATTGACACCGAAACGCTGATGAAAATCTCCTCCGTTTTGCACCACGACTTTTTCGCCGAACTGAGCAAAGGGTTGCGGCATGGAGTTAGTTATTGATTAAGCCACTGTAGGTAGTTGGCTTGATTGATGATTTGTTCGAGTAAGGAGGACAGGAAATCCCTACGGTTTTAGGCATCCTATCGGCACCACGAACACGCCGTCGGGGCGGCGGTAAGCGTACTGGCCACCCGTGATGACCATCATCAGGTCAGGTTCGCAAATGGGAACTTGGTTCTCACCTTGGTTGTGTTCCTTTTTTCTTGAGTTTCTTCCAGGATTATCTGTTTTTATACTGTTTCGGAAGAAACTCAACTGAGATTTCCCCAAAATTGATATTTTTTATATGATTTTGGAAGAAACTCAGATTTTTTTACTATTTTTGCCTGTTCTTAAATTGAATCTTTGATATGCAAAAAATTATTGGTAGAGAGGAAGAAATCAAACAACTGAATGAGTATGTAAATTCGTCGAAGGCGGAGTTTGTGGCGATTTATGGCCGTTGGCGCGTGGGAAAAACCTATTTGGTGAATCAATTGTATGGAAAGGAGTTTTCTTTTTCTGTAACGAGCATTTTATCAGGAACATACGAAGAACAAATGACTTCTTTTGTAGAAGCATTGAAAGATTTCGGCTGCGATGTTCCGGTAAAGCCCGAAAACTGGATGGATGCGTTCATCCTGCTTAAAAATCATTTGAAAACCAAGATTTCCAATGAAAAGCCACTGATTATTTTCATTGATGAATTACCCAGTTTCGACACCCAGCGTTCTGGATTCGTACGTGCCTTGGGCTATTTTTGGAACAGTTGGGCTTCTCTGCAAGATAATTTGACTTTAATTGTCTGTGGCTCTGCCACATCGTGGATGATCAACCACATCATCAACAACAAGGGCGGCTTGCACAACCGAATCACGCACGAAATACATCTCCACCCATTCACTTTGAAAGAAACGGGGCAAATTTTACAAAACAGTGAATTTCAGTGGGACAGGAATCAAATTCTGAATGCCTATATGGCTTTGGGCGGCATTCCGTACTATTTGTGTATGTTGAGAAAAGACGAAAGTTTTGCCCAAAACATCGACCGACTGTTCTTTTCCGAAGATCCAACACTGCGGCGCGAGTACAAGCGATTGTACGAGACCTTATTCAATTCACCAGCCACCTACTTGGAAATTGTACGCATTTTGGCAACCAATAAAACGGGTTTGACGCGCGACGATATTGCCCAGCAATTGAAAACGGAATCGTCCGGATATTTAAGTGCGAAATTGGAAGACCTGATCAATTGCGATATCATTCGGAAATATTGCGTTAGAACAAAAAAAATAAAGACCACATCCGCCATTTATCAACTGGTGGATTTCTTTTCGCTGTTTTACCTCTCTTTCAATCCGAAAGCGGAACGGGAAAACAATTATTGGCAAAACCATCTGGGCAGTTCTGAATTAAATGCTTGGATGGGATTGGCTTTTGAAAAAGTTTGTCTATCGCACATTCAATCCATAAAAAAAGCACTGAAAATTGATGGGATTGCCACCCAACACTATTCGTGGCGAAGCAAGCAGAAAGAAAACAGAGCGCAAATAGATCTGATTATCGAGCGTGCCGACAAAATCGTAAATCTTTGTGAGATAAAGTTTTCCAATGGAAAATATGCCTTGACAAAAGATGAAATGGAAAAGTTGCAGACGCGCATAGACACTTTCCGGGAGGAAACCTCGCTTACTTGCCCCATTTGGCTGACAATGATTACCTCCAACGGTTTGGCTCCTTCCATTTACAATTCCAATGTGGTGAAAGAAGTGACCTTGGATGAGTTGTTTGAGTAAGGATGACAGGCAAGCCCTACGGCCTCAGGCATCCTATCGGCACCACGAACACGCCGTCGGGGCGGCGGTAAGCGTACGGGCCTACGGCGGTGAGTACCATTTTAAAAGAAGGGGCGAACATACGGTCGGTATCTATTTTGCTTTCAAGCTTTTTCAAGGTAGCTGCGCCCTCCTCAATCAGGGTTTCGCCACCGGGTTTTATTTCCACCAAACCATTGTGTCCATTTCGCAAATGCACCACGGCATCGCATTCCAAACCGTTTTTATCCCTGAAATGATAGACGTTTCCA
>JAKSMH010000132.1 GCA_024400715.1 Bacteroidales bacterium
ATGCTCTCCCTCATCCTCCGCCCTACAACCGTGCCAAGTATAGATACAACGTGCGGAAAAGCATTGCGGGAAATGATTATTCCTTAATTTAACTTCAAAATCAAATATTATTCCTATCTTTGCAAATCAAAAATATAATTTTAAATTTGCAAAATTAAACTATAAAACACTGATGGAAAGATGTTTAATAAATAGAGATTTAGCCAAGGGAGTTGAAAAACACCTTCAAATCTTTCCTGCTGTTGCTGTTTTGGGCTCCCGGCAGTGTGGAAAATCCACGTTGATTAGAATGTTGGCACAAAATTGCCAGGAGTTCATCTTTCTTGACCTGCAAGACCGAAAGGACCGACAGAAATTGGAGGACCCCGTTCTGTTTTTCAAGAATAATGAAAGCCGAATTGTCTGTTTGGATGAGGTGCAATTGATGCCCGACCTGTTTGAATATCTGCGGGTGGAGATTGATCGCTTGCGCCGCCCGGGACGCTTTGTCCTCTTAGGTTCGGCTTCTCGCGAATTGTTGCAGCAAACCTCAGAAACTTTGGCCGGACGTATTGGCTTACTTGACCTTACACCTTTCCTTCTGCCGGAAATCTCAAGCTTGGCGGATTTTGATTTGCTGAAGTATTGGTACAGAGGCGGATATCCCGATAGCTACTTGGCTGCTTCAGACGAGGCGAGTTCCTTATGGCGTGAAAACTTTCTTCGTACATACATAGAAAGAGACATCCCACAGTTGGGATTCCAAATTGCGGCTCCTACGATGATGCGTTTACTGACCTTGCTGGCACACGAGCACGGAAGTATGCTCAACACTGCCAAGTTGGGCAACGCAATGGATTTGAGTGCTCCCACCATACGCCATTACGTCGATATTTTAGAGCAAACCTATATCGTGTTGTGTGCCCCATTGAGGAAAGTTATGCTATCAAGGAAAACGTGGAAATAGTCGGATTCCTGCAATTGTTGAAAAAATTGCAAAATAATGAATAAAGAGTTTTGTCTTATAATTAAGTGATATCTAATATGAGATATGTTTTTCGCTACTGTATATTCATGTTTTTGCAGTTCCGAAATGCGCATTTCGGAACTGTGCATTTCAAATTTTAGTGTTTTTACAAAACCAACAAGAAACGCTTTGACACTGCAAATTATGTTGCACTTCACAATTGTCATATAAAAAATGTGAAAAAATCACACGTATTTCATACGACAATTGTATTTTTTTGTATTTTTGCGGTTTGAAAATTTAGATTATGTATCGGAAACTCATCAAAGAATTGGCGCAGTGGAAGTTGCGTGCGAAACATAATCCCCTCATTCTGCAAGGTGCCCGGCAGGTGGGGAAGACGTGGCTACTGAAAGAGTTTGGCAAAGTGTATTACGAGGATGTGTGCTACTTGAATTTTGAAAGAACTCCTAATTTGTCTGCTGTTTTTGAAGGGGAACTTTCGCCGCAAAAGATCGTGGAACAGTTGTCCGTTTTTCATAGAAGAAAAATTGAACCGCAGAAATGTCTGTTAATTCTTGATGAAATTCAAGAATGCCCGCGTGCGCTTACCTCACTCAAATATTTTTCAGAGGAAGCCCCCGAATACGATATATGCTGTGCGGGTTCGCTGTTGGGAGTGGCACTGCATAAAGGAACTTCGTTTCCCGTGGGGAAAGTCGATTTTCTCACGCTTTATCCTATGGATTTCGAGGAGTTTTTGATGGTTTACGAAAGTGAGCAGTTTGTGCAATTTCTTCACCGCGTGCAATTTGATACCAATCTCAATCCGTATCGCGAAAAGTTGGAATCCGCATTGAAACTTTACTTTGTCATTGGCGGAATGCCCGGTGCCGTGCAGAAATATTTGGATACGCACGATTTGGAACTTGTGAACGATGTGCTGTATTTCATTTTGCAAACATACCAAAACGATTTCTCCAAACACGCCGGAAAACGCACCATAGAGAAAATCAGACGCGTATGGAGCAGTTTGCCTTCGCAGCTTTCGAAGGAAAACAAAAAGTTTGTCTATGGTCTTGTGCGCGAAGGAGCCCGTGCGCGGGAGTACGAAGAAGCCCTATTGTGGCTGAAAGACACTGGCTTAATCACTGCGGTACACCGGATTACAAAACCGGCACTTCCGCTGTCGGCCTATTCTGATTTGTCGGATTTTAAAATCTATGCTTTAGATGTGGGCCTGCTGCGTGTGCTGAGCGGATTGTCGGTGCAAACCATTGTAAACGGGAATGCCGTGTTTGAAGAATTTAAGGGGGCTTTCACAGAACAGTTCGTGTTGCAGGAATTGCGAACAAGGCACAATAATCAAATTTACTATTGGACATCCGGCAATAGTGCCGAAGTCGATTTCGTCATTGCCAACGCCAACAATGTCATTCCCATTGAAGTGAAAGCAACGGTAAATATCCAGGCGAAAAGCCTGAAAGTATATAATCAGAAATATGCGCCACAACAGATGCTGAGATTTTCGCTTCTGCCACCCCGTGTCCACGACAATTTGATAGACTGGCCTCTGTATTTGCTTTTCGCTTCCATAGAAAACAATAATTTCTCGAATGTTTTATAAGAATTATTAATAACAATTATATTTTATGCTCTCCCTCATCCTTTGCACCTATAACCGCGACAAGTACATCTACAACGTGCTGAAAAGCATCGCGGGAAATGATTATCCTCATACGGATTACGAAATCGTGCTGGTAAATAACAACAGCACGGATAACACGGAATCGGAATGTAAACGCTTTCGGCAGGATTTTCCGGACATTCGCTTCAACTACTGCGTAGAAACAAACCAAGGACTTTCGTATGCCCGCAACCGGGGCATTCGGGAATCAAAAGGCGACATTTTGGTTTATGTTGATGACGATGCGCTCGTCAACAAGGAGTATCTGCAAACATACGCAACTTTCTTTGAAAAGAATCCAGACATCGCCGCCGCAGGCGGTCCCATCATTCCGCAGTACGAAACGGAAGAACCCAACTGGATGTCGCACTATACACGGCAACTCGTCACCGGCAAACTCTACCTTGGATACAAGGAGCGCGAGTTTCCGAAGAACGCCTTCCCCGGAGGTGGCAACGCCGCCTACCGCAAATCCGTTTTCGATAAAATTGGCCTCTTCAATGTAGAACTCGGCCGCAAAGGAAACAGTTTGATTGGTGCGGAAGAGAAGGACCTGTTCGACAAGATGACCACCATCGGCATCCGCTTCTTCTACTTGCCCACCGCCATCTTGTACCACATCATCCCGGAAAAGAAATTGACGCAAGATTATTTCAACCGCCTTACGTACTCCATTGGAGTAAGCGAGCGCTACCGCACGTTGCAGATTTCAAAAGGCAAATACCTCAAGCGCCTCTTATCCGAGGCCGTCAAATGGGCCGCCACGCTCGTGCTATGGCTGAAGTTTGCCGTCACCCTGCAGTTCGCCAAAGGTAACAAACTGGTCCTCTTCCGCTGGAACGTGACGAAAGGGCTGTTGGCAATGAACAATTGACAATTTGCAATGGACAATTGAGATTTCGGCAAGGTTGGTCAAGCAAGTTCGCCATTCCGCAAGTGTAGCGAAGCGGAGGCTCCACGGCTGGAATTGTGCAAACAAACGGAACATCCCTGCTCCCCTCGAATCAGCTGACTGAATGTCAAGAATCAGAAACTACAATAAATTGTGTATTTAATGTTGTTGTTCAGAAAAAAATTGTATTTTTGCAGCGATTATACAATGTATTGAGGTTTATGGATAGCATAGGCAAAGCTATAGAAAAAAGACGGAAGGAGTTAGGAGTGACTCAGGAGCAGCTTTCCGAGCTGTGCGACGTGAGTATCAACACGCTGATTTCTGTTGAAAGGTCTCAAGGAAATCCAACATTACGGGTGGTGAATGAGATTCTTTCCGTTTTGGGTATGCATTTAGAAGTTAAAATCAATGACAATGAGGAAGCTGAAAGTATTCAACAATAAAGTTTTTGCCGGCCTCTTGTCAGAGATTCCGGGGGAAGGCTATCTGTTTGTATATGATGACAAGTATTTCAACGATCCGGATTCGGATTCAATTAGCTTGACATTGAGCAAAAAGACCAAGGTTCATCAATCATTGACGCTATTTCCTTTTTTTGCCAATATGCTATCAGAAGGAGAAAACAGGGCCTTGCAAGCCGGCCGCTTCAAAATCGACCCCAAAGATGATTTTGGGATACTTCTGCATACTGCTAATTTGGACACACCTGGTGCTATAACTGTGAGAAAAGATGAAGATTGAAGTTTGCCCTTGTACGTTGGAAAGCGGTTTTGAAAGCTATTCCCCCGTGGCCATCAGAAATTTCGCCGATGGCAAGAAGGTGTCGCACAGTCTGAATTATGACTCCTTTCCCGCTGAAAATGAGACGAAATTGTTTGATGACAATCGTGAACGCATTTCCTTATCAGGAGTTCAATCCAAATATTCGGTAGTTATTGATAATGGGGAATTCCGCCTGACTCGTTCTGGCGAGCAGGGCCGTTATATTCTAAAACCCAAACTTTCTCGTTTTGAAAACCGGGATTTCAGTCCTGCCAACGAACACCTCACGATGCAGATTGCGTCGCAGGTTTATAAAATAGAAACGGCTAAATCCGCCTTGTGCTTTTCTAAAAACGGAGAGGCGGCCTATTTGTGCAAACGCTATGATGTGCAGAAGAATGGGGAAAAGATACAGCAGGAAGACTTTGCATCTTTGGCGGGCTTGTCAGCGGCCACGCATGGTGGGAATTACAAATATGATGCATTGAGTTACGAGGATATCGGCCTGCTCATACAAAAATTTTTACCTGCGTGGAAGATAGAAGTCGTGAAGTATTTCGAGCAGGTGCTTTTCAACTTTGTGTTTGGGAATGGAGATGCCCACGTGAAGAACTTCTCCGTCATCAAAACAAATTTCGGCGATTACCGGCTTGCCCCCGCATACGATTTGATCAATACAACAATACATCTTCCAGGCGATTCCATATTTGCCTTAA
>JAKSMH010000133.1 GCA_024400715.1 Bacteroidales bacterium
CGGTAACGCAAGCTGCGCTGCCAACCTTTAGCAACTTCTTGAAGCTAAATTCCATACCGTGGGCAAACATAAGAAAAATAATCCCGATTTCCGACCATTCATAAACGTCTTCCATATTGGAAATCGGAACCAATCCCAAATGGGGACTCACTAAAAAACCAGCGATGATATATCCCAAAATAGGCGGCTGTTTAAGCACTTTCGAAATAATGATGAAAATGCTTGCCGCGATTAGGATGATGGCTAAATCAGTGACGAAGTTCATTTTTTTAGTGTATTATGTTGCCCTTTTAATATAATATATTAAAATGCAAAAATACAAAAAAAAATAATACAAGTTAAATAGTTTTTTTCTTTGTTTTTTCGTCTGATTTTGGTCGGTGGATTTCAATAGGAAAACAGCTGAAATTGCAGTCTGTCGTTGCCACTTTTCGCCTCAAAATTCGTTCCCATTCCGTCAACACCAATGAGGACGGAATCTCTTTGCTAAACTTACGGTGATAATTTAGCTATCTTTTGGTGTTGAACAATCCGCCAATGCCAAATTTGAATTCACAGCATTTGAAGTTGACGGTGACGGCTTCAAACGAAAGCACAAAACCTCCAAAGGTGGCCATAAGTCCGGCAGAACATTCAACGCCCTTGATGGTTTGGACCTGGTCAAGAAAATATTTGCTGTCACCCCCGGCCTGACGGTTGCAAACGCCAACGAAACCCTAGCGCGCATTGACGAAGACCAGGATGTTCTTGTGCGGACGAAAAACGCCGCCAGCGGTAATGCCTAAACGCGTGGTGCTTTCTTGGTCAAAATTATATCTTGCTCCGGCACTGGGGACTTTTGCGTCAAAGGCATATTGCTTGAAATTGTACATCACGGAAACATTCCATCCCCATTTTTTCACGGTGCCCAGTCTAAAGCCAAACGACCAAACCTTTTTTAATGATACGGCGGCGTTGAGGGTGAGCAAAAAACGGGGTTGGTCGTAAAAACTGTAGTCCGTCACTTTTTTGACGGAATCTCGTTTCTCGTTGGATAACTGATAGTTCCGTGTCAGGGTGGAATCCTTGGCAATACGGATGGACTCCGTGCTTGAATAGTATCCTATTTTGCGGATTTTCAATTCGTAGTCGCCAACGGTTATGGAACTGATTTCCAGTGGGGTAAATCCGGATTTCTTGCCGTTTATCAGGACTTCGGCATCGGAAGGGGTACTGGTGACAATGAGTCTCCCGCTAAACGGGACGGGCTTTTTCAGATGAAATGTCGTGTCGCTGCCGTTGGCGACCGTTACCGTTCTTAGACTAGAATGACACAAATCCTTACGGGCTTCCAGTTCGTAGGTTCCTGCTTCCAGTCGGCCAGTCCAGTTTTTGATGGCCTTTCGTTCCCCATTGACGAGAAGTTCGGCTTTTTCGTCTTCGCAGTTTATCGTAGTAAGCGCGAAAAGCGGTTTTAGATGAACATTTATGCTTTGCGTAACGCCCGTTCCCGCAATTTTTACTGTTTGGCTGATGCTTTCGTATTGGTCCTTCACGACTTGTATTTCGTGGTCTTGAGCGATGAGTTTGTCGGAAGTGTAGGGCGTTTTTCCGACTTTTTCTCCGTCAATGATGACGCTGGCCCCTTGTTCAGGATAGGATGAAATTTGCAGGTATCCGAAGTTGCCGGGTAGTGTGATTTTGTACTTGTTGTTTTTTGCGGCATTGATGTTGAAACGGCCTGTCTTGCTTTGGTAATACGGGTCGGAAATTTCGTATTCGTGAGGGCCTTCCGTGAGCCAAAGAAGGATGGTTCCGTTGGGATTTTCAATGGATTTTCCGTCAATTTTCACGCTGGCAGTTAATGGTTCGACGTTGAGCTGAAAGTTGGTGGTGCTGGCGTCGTTTTGGGCATAAAGAAACGCCTTCGTAAGGAAAATTATGGTCAACAGGATGAGGATTCTCTTCATAAATTTATGATTTTCTGCCAATTTGTGAATGCCGAAATGGCTTTTTTTTGTCAATGCAAAAATAATAAATTTAGGTGATTATTTGCCGTGGTTATTAAATAAACTGTGTTTTTCTTGATTTTTAGGGCGGCCCGGCACCTGTGGTGCCGTCACGCTTTCCAGGGGTTCCGTGCTCGCTGCGCTCGCACCGCCTTCGGCGCCCTTCCAATCGTTGCCGCAATTTCCTTGTGGAAGCTGTTTCTTTGCGCGGCAACTACCGGTTTGCTCCGTGGATAGTTTACTCCATGCCGCTTTCGGATTATCGATAGCATCTCTTCCCCGCACTGCGCCCTCGCGGGCTTGTACGGGGTTATCCGTGGCGATGCCATACTGACATCCTTTTGGCAATATTTCGCTAATGTCCGATAAAAAACGGAATTTTCTTGGTTAATTTCGTTGCCATTCCGCCGAAGCAAAGCGAGGACGGAATCTCATTATAAGACTTAATAGGATATTCCGAAAAATAAACAACCCAATGCTAATTCTATAATAAATAATAATTGCATATATATTTATCAATAATTATAATAGATAATAATTGTTATAGGGATGATTTGAAAGTAAAAATGCAGAAAATCAAAGAAAAATCCGTTCAAAAATGTTTTGGAAAAAATGTGTAAAAGTTTGCGCTAATTCCGTTGTGAAAATATGTGAATAGATTACGTTATTTTTTGTATTTTTGCATTTAAAATAAGATGAATAATATGGATACAGTAGTTAGTGGAATCAGACCGACAGGTTTTTTACATTTGGGAAATTATTTCGGCGCGTTGCGGAATTTTATCAAAATGCAGAACGACAACAACTGCTTTTTCTTCATTGCGGATTATCATTCCTTGACGACGCACCCGACGCCTGCCGATTTGCATACGAATATAAAAAATGTGATGATTGACTATTTGGCTGCCGGCATAGATCCTGAAAAGTCAACGATTTATGTGCAAAGTGATGTGCCGCAGGTGTGTGAATTGACCACGTTGCTGTCGATGAATGTCTATGTGGGCGAGTTGCAGCGGGTGGCTTCTTTCAAGGAGAAGGTCCGTCGCCAGCCCAATAATGTCAATGCGGGTTTGTTGAATTATCCCGTTCTAATGGCGGCGGATATTTTGCTTCATCGTGCCGACAAGGTTCCGGTGGGAAAGGATCAGGAGCAGCATCTGGAAATGACCCGCGATTTTGCGCAACGTTTTAATCATATTTATGGGGTTGACTTTTTCAAATTGCCTGTGGCTTACAATTTCGGTCAGCAGCTGGTGAAAATCCCCGGTTTGGATGGCTCTACCAAGATGTCAAAGTCCGACAATGAGGCCTCCTGCATTTATTTGTCCGATGAGCCGGCAGTCATCCGTAAAAAGGTGATGAAGGCGGTTTCCGATTCTGGTCCTACAGAACCTAATCAGCCGAAGGCCCAACCCATAGAGAATTTGTTTACGTTGATGACGGCGGTTTCTTCGCCGGATACTGTGGCTTTCTTCGAAGAAAAATACAATACGTGCCAGATTCGCTATGGCGATATGAAAAAGCAGCTGGCCGAAGATATCGTGAACTTTACGGCTCCTATTTATGAAAAGATCAAGGAGTTGCGCAGTAATGATGACTATATTAACCGTGTGGCGCGCCAAGGTGCCGAAAAAGCACGCGAAAGTGCCAATCAAACGGTGAACAATGTTCGGGAAATCATTGGAATCAAGCATTTCTAAAATTAGCTAAATGTCACTCTTAACTCAATATTCGCTGTGGTTTTTGCCTTTGTGCCTTTTGGTGGGTGCGGGCTGTGCCCTGTTGCTGTATTACAGGTCCAAAACCTTGGAATTGGACAAGCGCAGCCGTATTATCATGAGTTGTCTCCGTGGCTTGGCGGTGGCTCTCTTGTGCTTCCTGCTCTTGGCACCTATGTTGAAGATGGTGGTCAAGGAATTGGACAAGCCGTTGGTGATTTTTGCCATCGACAATTCCGAATCCGTCGTGTTGTCCAAAGATTCTGCGTATTATCGGAATGAATATCCACAGCAATTGGAAAAATTAATCACGTCTTTCGACGATAATTATGATGTCCGAATCTATACGGTGGGTAGTGAGAACAAAAACTTGGACGAGTTTGACAGTAAGTCTTTGACTTTTGCCGAAAAAACAACGGACTTGTCGTCCATGTTTACCGATATCTCCACTTTGTACGGCAATAGAAATATCGGTTCGCTCGTGGTTTTGTCTGATGGTATTTACAATACGGGGAGTAATCCTTACTATAAGGCATCTTCGACGGAGTATCCTATTTATACCGTGGGCTTGGGTTCAACCGAGATGGTTACCGACTTGTTGGTCAAAAGTGTAAATCATAATAAGCAGGCATTGAAAGGCAATTACTTTCCAGTGGAAATAAAAGTTGCCGCCACCCAGTTGTCGAATAAGAATTTTACTGTGACCTTGTCTGAGGGAAATGAGGAACTGTTGACAAAGAATATGAGTATCAATAGCCGTAACTTTTTTGAAACGGTTACGGCGAATATAGAGGCCAAGACCAAGGGGCTTCATAAATACACGGTCACCTTGACCGAATTGGACGGCGAAATTACCCATAAGAACAATGTGTCCCATTTTTATGTGGAAGTGATTGACTCGAGAGAAAAGGTGGCAATTGTCTATAATGGTCCGCATCCTGATGTGGCCGCCATCAAGTCGGCTTTGGAAAGTGCCGAAAATTATGCGGTGGATGTTTTCCCGATTCAGGAATTCAGGGCTTCGGTGGACGATTATTCATTGGTAATTTTGCACCAATTGCCTTCGGTATCACAGCCGGCGGCCAATTTGTTGTCACAGTTGCAGAAAACGAAGACTTCTACTTTGTTTATTGTTGGAACGCAGACCAACCTGTCATCATTCAATAATCTCAATGCGGGCGTTTCCATTCAGCACAGTTGATGCGTTGTCCTTGTTGCTGGAA
>JAKSMH010000134.1 GCA_024400715.1 Bacteroidales bacterium
TTCTGAATAATAGGAGAAATATCGACGGATAAGGTCTTCGCTGAAGGTGTCGTGTCCTGCCGGCACCGGTGTGTGTGTGGTGAACAAGGACGAACTACGAACCAACTCAATGGCTGTACCCATTGGCAATTGCTGGTTTTGCATATACATACGTAGTCTTTCCAAATTCAGAAAAGCAGCGTGGCCTTCGTTGAGATGGAATAAGGTCGGGTGAATGTTGAGCTTCTCAAGCATCCTTACACCACCGATACCCAATAAAATCTCTTGTTTCAGTCGGTTTTCGTTGTCACCGCCATAAAGTGCGTTGGTGGTTTTGCGATCCTCTTCGTTATTGTCGTTGAAGTCGGTGTCTAATAAGAACAAAGGTATTATACCCACATCCACGCGCCAGATTCGGGCCTGCAACATTCTTCCCGGTAAGGCCAAACTGATGGTAATCCATTTGCCATCGCTGTCTTTATATGGGAAAATGGGTAACTTGGAAAAACTCTGGGCTGGATAAAGGTTTATTTGGTCGCCCATCGCGGATATCTGTTGGGTGAAGTAACCATAACGGTAAAGCAGTCCCACGCCAACCATATTGACGTTGCAGTCGCTGGCTTCTTTCAGATAGTCGCCGGCCAACATACCCAAACCGCCAGAGAAAATCTTTAGCTCATTGCTAATGCCAAATTCCATACTGAAGTAGGCGACTTGCTCTTCTTTGCGATGGCGTGGTGCTTGCATATATTGCTCGAAATTGTCGTAAATTCGATCTAATTTGTCTAAAAATGATTGATTTTTAAGCAGTTGTTCGACACAAGAAGCAGGCAATTCCTGCAGCAGGTAATAGGGGTTTTCGTCGTATCGCTTCCAACGTTCGATTCCCGCTACTTCTTCAAACAGTTCTCGTGCTTCGTAGTTCCAACTCCACCAAAGGTTTTGAGCCAATAGTTCCAGTTTCTTTAGTTGTTCTGGTAATTTTGACTTAACGGAAAAACGATACCAAATGGGTTGGGGTTTCTTGATTTTTTCCACCAACATACTGATTTTCGAAGTCTTGTTGTTGTATTGGTCTTTGCGTGTGGAACTCTGTCCTAAGGCAATGTCGTATGATTTTAAATAGTTGTCATACAGATTTTTCCATAAGGCCTCTTGAGACATTTCCGTGGCTTTGTCCCGATTTAGCTTGGTCTCCTCCTCACTACATTGACTGTGGTAGAGGATGGTGTCGGCAATGGCCTGTGAAACTTGTTCTTCGTTGTCATCGCTTCTATTAATGACGGTGACACTATGCTGTGGACCAAAATGGTTGTTGGCCCATTGACCGAATCCTGCCAAGGAGGTAGTGATGGTGGGAATACCGAAAGCAATGCTCTCAAGCGGTGTGTAACCCCACGGTTCGTAATAGGATGGAAATACCGACAGGTCGATGCCGGTAAGTAAATCATAATAATTCATGTCGAAGATGCCGTCTTCTCCGTTGAGATAGACAGGAATGAAAATGACTTTGACTTTCTGGTCTGGCGTGTTGCGGAGCCCATTTAGTTTCAAACTCTGAATGACGGGGTCGTTATAGCTGTCGTAAAGTGGGTGGGTGGCATAGTCTTCGGCAATGGGATCTTGGCCGATGGGCTGGTTCATTTTGTTGATCAGGTCGATGCGTTTGCCGCTGATGCCGGCCGGTACGGCAATGATGCCCAACACTTCGCGCTGGAGTTTGTCGTTTTGACAGAGCTTCGCCAAACCGCGGATGAACATATCAATACCTTTGTTTCTAAATTCATAGCGGCCGCTGTTGATGACCAAAAGGGCATCTTTGCTAATCGGTTGCTGGGTAATGGCAGAGGCAACCTTGAGTAATTTTTCTCTGGCGATGCTGCGTTTTTCTTCATATTCCTTTTTCTCTGGCACGAAGTTGTTTTCGAAACCGTTGATGGTGACGGTGTCAACGCCTTGGCCAAAAAACGCTTCGCATTCCACGTTCGTGATGTCGCTGACGGTCGTGAAGGCGTCGGCAACTTTGGCCGAGAGCATTTCTAATGAGAATTTGGACTGCACGCCGAATCGGTTCGCGGTATCTTGTGGCTGATACTGCTTGATGTTTCCGTATAGCGGAAGTCCATTGCCTGCCACGCAGCGCCCCAAAACGGTGGCGTGGGTCGTGAAAACGGTGGCGATTTGCGGTGCCACGTGTTCCAAATGCAAGATGCCCGTTCCCGTCATCCATTCGTGAAAATGAGCTACGATCTTGTCTTTTCCCGTGCAGTAAAATTGGTAGAAACTCTCTATCACTTTGCCGGCGGCGTAGCCGAAAAGAGCGGGTTCAATATAGTCCCACTGCCCAGAAATGGAATCCAATTTGTAATTCAACCAGAACTGCGTCAGAATGTCGTTCTTTTTCTCAAAATAAGGCGTGAAATCAACCAAAAACACGATGGGCTTTCCGCTGATATTCCAACGCCCGATTCTGATCTTCAATCCTTCTGAAAGTGCCGTTCCCTTCCAATTTTTGAAAAGAGAGGTGTCTTCAATAAATTCAGGATGCTGAGAGTCGTCTTTGGATAAATCCGGCCCAATGCAGATATAGTTGTTCTGGAAATTTTTGACAGCGGTATAGGCTTTGGTGGATAATACGGTGTAGATGCCACCGACTTTGTTGCAGATTTCCCAACTGGTTTCAAATAGATAGTCTGGTTTGTTCATTTTATTAATGCTACTTATTTGTTCGTATTTAGAATGCAAAAATAAGAATTTTTTACTGATACGCTATGCGTTGCTGTTGTTTTTTACCGCATAATTTCTGGCTCCGAAAATGGCACTGCCCACGCGAATGAGCGTGCTGCCTTCTTCAATGGCAATGGGATAGTCTTCACTCATTCCCATAGAAATCTCGGTGAAATCTGATTTGGTGTTGAAATATTTGTCTTTCAGTAATCTAAAGTAATTTTGCAACTGCGCAAACTCTTTGCGTACTTGCTCTTTGTCGTCCGTGAAGCTGGCCATTCCCATTACGCCACGACTGTTGATGTGGGTCAAATTGCCAAAATCGGCGTCGTTGAGCATAGCTTCACATTCGCTGATGTTGAATCCGAATTTGCTTTCCTCGGTGGCAATGTGAAACTGAATCAGACAGTCCAATACCCGCTGGTTCTTGACAGCGTATTTGTTCACTTCTTTGAGAAGCTCGTAACTGTCTATGCTGTGAATCAGACTGACAAAAGGAGCGATATATTTGATTTTGTTGCTTTGCAAATGACCGATGAAGTGCCATTCGATGTCCTTGGGCAGATTTTCATACTTGTCCTTCATTTCCAATGCCTTGTTCTCGCCGAAAACGCGCTGTCCTTCGTCGTAGAGCACCTGAATGTCTTCTTTCGGCTTGGTCTTTGAAACGGCTACCAAACGAACCGTTGCCGGTAATTGTGTCGTGATTTTGTGATATTCAGCTATATTCATAACTTATGTTTTAATCTTTAAGACTTCCGATGGGAACAACTAAAATACCGTCTTTGCGTTGGTATGCGTAAGTGCCAACACCAACCAATACCATAAGGAATGATGGAGGATACATTTTGTCGGTGTCGATTTTGTCTGAAAGACGCTTTAGCGTTTTGGCTCCTTCTTCAATGAGCGTTTCCCCTCCTAATTTGATTTCGATGAGACCGTAATGTCCATTCTTTAAGTGGACAATGGCATCACATTCAAGGCCGTTGTTGTCACGATAATGAAATACGTCACCGTCAATGGCGTCGGCATAGATGCGTAAATCCCTGATGGCCATCGTTTCGAATAGCAATCCGAGAGTTTTAAGGTCTGAGGCTAAATCTTTGGGGCCAATTCTCAATGCCGCGGTGGCAATGCTTGGATCCACAAAGTAACGGGTGTTTGAACTCCTAATGGCGGCTTTGCTTCGCAAATTGGGATTCCACGCTGGAGTGTCCTCAATGACAAATAGGCGGCGTAAGGCATCCAAATAGGCAATAATGGTATTGTCACTTATCGTTTTGTTGTCTGAAGATGACAGGTCGGCCTGAATGGTGGATATGGGGGCCTGCGTGGCTTGATGACGGGCATAACTCCGTAACAACTGATGAACGATGGTGGAATCTCGCTTGATGTCGTCTATGTCCGACAATTCCTGATTTTCCACAGCGTCAATGTAGTTGAATGCCTGCCTGAGGGCAACTTGTGGAGATTTGCCGATGGAGGCGGGCCATCCTCCCCGACAAATGAGGTAGGTGATGTCGTCTAAAGAGTGGTTTTTACTTGTCCCCGCCTGAAATTTATTTTCAAAAATGTGCTCTAAACTGGCGCACCCTGTACTGTCTTCCGATTCCCATAAACTCATAGGTCGCATAGTCAACCAGGCAAAACGACCAGTCCCGCTATGGCTGATTTTCGTTTTGTCGGCAGGTACCGCCGAGCCTGTAAAGATAAACTGTCCTTCGTGATTTTCTCTTTGATCCACTTCAAATCGGGCAGCATCCCACAATTGAGGCGCCAATTGCCATTCGTCTATCAATCTGGGCGTGTCGCCTTCCAAAAGTACACTGATGTTTGTGTCGGCTAATTGTAAATTGGCAGCTTTGGTTTGCGGATTGTTTAATAATAGTATGCTTTTGGCAGCTTGAATGGCAGTGGTCGTTTTTCCACACCATTTGGCGCCTTGAACTAAAACGACACCTGCAGCTTCCAATTGCTTAACTAACATTTTATCCGCAATTCTGTGCTTGTATTCACCCATATTTTTTATGTTTTTTTACTGCTGCAAAAATACAATTATTTTTTTAATTATCAATCACATGAATGATTTTTACTTGGCAATTTGAAGATTTTTTGCTTGGCAATTTGAAGGTTTTTTACTTGGCAATTTGAAGATTTTTTGCTTGGCATTTTGACGGTTTTTTTACTTTCATTAACCCTTACCCCTTCAGCCTTACCCCTA
>JAKSMH010000135.1 GCA_024400715.1 Bacteroidales bacterium
TTTATACAGCGTTATTGGTACGACCAAGTATATTCTTATCAGACAAGATTATTTCAAGGTCGGAATCAATATGATTCTTGTTGAACATTGGTATCAACGAATGAAATTAGAATAGAATTAAACTCTTCATAAAATAAATAGTCTTTACTTGTTACGGATATTAATTAAAACACATAATTAAAATGAAAAAGTTATTTTTTGTAATTGCTCTGTCTCTAATCGCCACCTTCGCTTTCGCACAACAAGGTTGCCCCTACAAATACGGAGCTAATGAAGCGGACTCCTTAAGATGTCTGGAAGAAGTCAACTCCTTTAGAATTTTCTACAACAACAAGCAGTATGCCGACGCTCTCACTCCTTGGGAATACGTTACCAATCATTGCCCCTGCTCTTGGGACGGCGTTCACACATACGCTCAAACTATGTTTGACAACCTCATCAAAGTTGAAAAGGATTCTGTCCAAAGAGAAATTCTTATTGACAAGCTGATTAACTCCTACAAAAACCGCCACCAGTATTTTCCCAACAAATATACGGAAGGCAATGGTTTAGGATTTATGGCTTTCAATGCCACCCGCTATAGAATCAAAGACTATTTGAAGAACAAAAAATTTGACGAGATTGAGGAAATCTACAATATGTTCGTTAGATCTATTGATTTGGAAAAGGAAAACACCCAACCCAGCATTTGGGATTCCTATTTCATCGTGGCAGAAATTATGACCCAGGTGAAAAGAGACACCACTATCATCATCGAGGCCTACGAAAGAGCTACAGATTATATCGATATTTCCATTACCAATGCTTTTGTAAAATATGAAAAACAACTTCCCAACTTTGAGAACCTGGAAGCTGCGTTTGCCAACAATCAAATTGACAAGATGGAATATGACAAACGTTTCAAACAATTATCTTCCGATACCAGTCGCCAGATGAAGTTGGTGGCCAACTACCGTAAGACCTTGTCCAACATTGAAGGCAAATTCCAACCCTACGCACCTTGCAACGTTTTGGAAGCTGTTTATGCCAAGAAAATCGATCAGAACAAAAACAACATCAATGCTTTGAAGAAAATGGTATTGACCATGAGCAAAGGTGGCTGTATCACTTCCCCCACCTTCAAAGAAGCTTTGGAGATTGTTCATCGTGCAGAACCCGGAGCTCAAAGTGCTTTCTTCATGAGTAACCTTTCATTGCGTAACAACGAAATCGATGCTGCTATTGACTACTTCAACCAAGCTATCGAATTATTTGAGACCCAAGAACAAAAAGTAGATTGCTACTATATGTTGGGCTTGGCTTACCAAATCAGCAACAAATATTCTGAAGCTCGTTCAGCCGCATTGCAAGCCATTAAGATTCACCCGAACTGCGGCAAGGCCTATATCTTAATCGGTGACCTTTACGCTTCTTCCGGCAATCGTTGCGGTGGTGATGATTTCTTGCCAAGAGCTTACAACTGGGCGGCTGCCGACAAATACGCCAAAGCTGCTGCCGTAGATCCAAGTTGCGCCGAAACCGCCAGCGAAAAAAGATCCAAATTGGCTTTCCCAACCAAGCAGGATCGTTTTGTCAGAGGTCTCAACGACGGACAATCTTACCACGTTGGATGTTGGATTCAGGAAACGACTACCGTTCGCTAATCCTTCGGTTCATAAGACAATATTATTATGAAAAATATACTATACAATACCGTGATTGCCCTGGCAGTCATGGTATTGTTTGTTTCTTGCGGAAAACATCACGAACCCGTGATGGCCAAAGAATACAACGGCAAGTTCCCCGACGAATCTGCCACCGATATCCATATTATCTTTAGCGACGCAGGAATCACCTCTTCTGAAATATTCGCGAAGACACTCAATAAATATATTGGCGACACCACTTACACGGATTGCCCAGACGGCATCCTCATTTATTCTTACGACGAATATGGAGAAAAACAATCTATGCTCAAAGCCGATTACGCTATCAATGTGGAAGTCCCTTCCAGAATGGAAGCCTCAAAAAATGTGGTTATCAAAGACCTCATTAAAAACGAAACCATTGAGACGGAACAAATCATCTGGGACAAGGATAAGCAAAAAATTTATTCCGTAATGCCGGTCAAACAAACCAAAGGCGATGGTACGGTCAATTACGGGGACGGCTTTGAATCGGACGAACACTTCACCAAATACAGGGTTTTCAACCCACGGGGAGAAATGATTGTCGAAGAATTGTAAATTTGAAAAAATAATGTATTTTTGCAAATTGGAAATTAAAAAGACATTGACTATGAAAAAATCATTGTTTCTAATACCTGTTTTGGCATTGGTTTTAATCTTTAGTTTAACACAATGCAAAAAGAATTATAATTGTGGGTTGAAAGTAATTTGCCATTTTACCACTACCGGTATTGATACCGGCAACGTGGTTTCCAATGCCACTTTGACCATTTACCCGAATGCCATCACGGCAGGAAGAACGGTCCACCCTGCCATTGAACAAGGCAAGGATGCCGTCACTAATGACAATGGTGTTTACGAGCACACCTATCCTTACGAAGCCCTTCTTAATGTCACTGCCACTTACAGAGATACTGTAGAGAACAAAGAATATGTCGGCAACACGCAGATCAAATTACAGGAAGGCCAAGTTATCGAAAAGGTAATCCTGATGAGTCCAAGACAATAGCGATTGTCTTAGCTTTTTCATTATAGTATTAACGAAGACTTTTCATTTTGAAAAGAGGTTTTGTCAGTTACATTGTCTTAGCCATACTTTGCATAGGATTGGTATTTTTCCTATTATGGGGAAAGGGACAAAAACACGTCGAAACTTGCACTGCCACCACCGCTGAAAACACGAGCGACACCATCAATGCGCTCCTGTTCTACCATGCTTCCGACTACTTTGTCTATCGTGGTTCTCCCATTGGTTTTCAATACGATATGTTGAAATTGATGGCAAAGGATTTCAACAAGAAAATCTTGATCACCATTGAAACCGACCCTGAAAATGCCTTTTATACTTGTTTTACCAACAAATATGACTTAGTGGCGATAGATATAAACAAAGGCAAGCCTTTTACATCTTACCTGAATTTTTCAGAACCCCATTCGTACTCTTACCCGGTTCTCATTGCAAGAAAAAACACGAAAATCTGTGATACGGCTGTCAACAAGATTTATATTCCTTCCCAATTTCCCGTTGACATATCGCTTTTGGATATCAGTCCCAATACGGAATGGGAATACATTTACTCTGAGCACAACAGCACAGAAGATTTGTTTGAACAATTAGACGAGGAAACAATAGATTTCATTGCATCCGACTATAGTTTGGCGGTTTCGCTGTTACCCTTTTATCCCCAATTGAAAGTCATAGGTCGCATCGGCAGCGATTTTAACCGTGAATGGGTACTCAATCCATACAATTCCACATTGAACGATTCCATCAACGAATGGATTGTCCAATTTAAGAGAACTAAACGATATGAAAATCTATGTAAACGTTACCTCACCACCACTTCCCACGTCATTCAGCAATCCTTTGGCAAACACGGCAAGAGTTCCATTTCATCCTACGATGCCATCATCAAAAAATACAGCAAGATGTATGGAATCGACTGGTGCTTTGTCTCAGCCATCATTTTTCAGGAAACACGGTTCAACACCGACGTAATTGGGATGGGAGGCAGTTTCGGCATTATGCAGATGATGCCGGAGACGGCCGAGCACTATGGCATTTCGGATACATCCTCCGTAGATGAACAAATCAGAGCCGGTGTTAAGCACATTGCTTCGCTTTACAAAAGATATCCTAATATTAAGAATGAGGAAGATCATCTATACGTAACGGCGGCCGCCTATAATGCGGGTAGCGGTCACTTGCAGGATGCCATCGCCCTTAGCGCAAAATATGCCCAAGACAGTGTTTATTCTTGGCAACAGATTTTCAAATACCTCGCTTTAAAATCCCAAAAGAAATATTATAACGACCCCGTGGTGCGTTGTGGTTATTATCCTGGCAATCATTCCATTAGATATGCCAAGGAAGTGATGGACAACTATCACGCCTATCAATATGTATATCATTAAAAAATAATACAATGAAAATATTAGTTATCGGAAGAGGCGGACGAGAACACGCCATCGCTTGGAAAGCTGCTCAATCTCAATTGGTAGAAAAAGTATTTGTTGCACCCGGCAACGACGGTATGAAACAGCAATTTGAAACCGTCAATATTGATGAAAAAGACAATGACAAATTAGTCCAATGGGCAAAGGAAAACGCCATCGACTTAGTCATCATCGGTCCGGAAGCCGCCTTGCAAAACGGACTTTCCGATGATTTGCGAGAAAGCGGCATCAAAGTTTTTGGTCCTTCGCAAGCCGCCACCCAAATTGAATCGAGCAAGGAGTTTGCCAAAGAATTGATGAAAAAATACCACATTCCCACGGCTGATTTCGCCACTTTTTCAGATTATGAAGAAGCAAAAAAATATTTGGAAGAACACGGAGCCCCTATTGTCATCAAGTACGATGGTTTGGCAGCGGGCAAAGGCGTGGTTGTGGCTATGACCATAGAAGAAGCCGACCAAGCGCTTCGCGATATGTTGTTGGACACGAAATTCGGGAAAGGGAAAATCGTGATTGAAGAATTTCTACAGGGCCCCGAATTTTCATTACTGACTTTGGTTAATGGCAAACAGGTAGTTCCATTGGTCATTGCGCAAGACCACAAAAGAGCGTTTGATGGCGACAAGGGACCCAATACCGGCGGAATGGGCGCCTACGCTCCCGTTCCCATCATTCCGTCAAGTGTTGTTGACGAAGCGGTGGAAAAAATTATGAAACCCGTTGCTGCCGCAATGGTAGCAGAAGGCAAAAGCTTTTGCGGAGTTTTGTATGGAGGACTGATGCTCACCCCAAACGGGCCTAA
>JAKSMH010000136.1 GCA_024400715.1 Bacteroidales bacterium
ATACTACTCGCAGGCCGACGGCGGCAGCACCGCCAAGGCGACACCCGCCATAACCGTGATGATGGTCAGCGTGAGCACCAATTGCAACAATGTAGATTCTTTTTTTGCCATATATACACGTCTTTAATAATCAACAATAAATTATCTTGCGAAAGTTCTTGGTTTGAAAGCCTTGTTAATCAAAGGAACCAGTGCATTCATAATCAAAATCGCGAACGAAACGCCTTCGGGATACGCACCGAAAAGACGAATCAGGATGGTAAGGATACCGCAACCGAAGCCAAACACGATCATCCCCCAACGAGAGGTTGGAGAGGTAACCATATCGGTAGCCATAAAGCAGGCACCCAACATCAAGCCACCAGAAATCAAGTGGAAGCAGGGGTTTGCATACATTTCGGGATTAACTATGTAGAAAATACCAGAAAACAGGAAAGCCGTCAAGATGAATGCAACGGGGATTTCCCAAGTGATAACCTTTCTGATTAAGAGGAATATGGCACCAATGAGAATGGCAATGGCCGACACTTCGCCAAAGCTACCGCCCATCTGGCCCAAAAGCATATCCACGTAGGATGGCATTTCTCCCATTAATGCGTCCACATGTTGACCATTCTTCACGCCTTCCTTTAAAATTCCAAGAGGAGTCGGTCCAGTAATCACATCTGCCCCGAAGTTCCAGATAGGAGTGGGTTTAGGCCAGGTGGTCATCTGAACAGGGAAGGAGATGAGCATAAACACACGCCCCACCAAAGCAGGGTTAAAGGGGTTTTTGCCCAAACCGCCGAATGGCATTTTGGCGATGGCGATGGCCACGAAAGCACCAATCATCAACATCCAGAAAGGCAAATTTGCCGGCACATTGAAGGCCAAAAGCATACCCGTGATGACGGCCGAACCGTCACTAATGGTGGGTTCGCCCTTCAACATAAAACGCTGAATCAAATATTCTGCCAGGAGGCAGGTTCCCACGGAAGCCAGAGTTAAAACAATCACTGGCAGCCCAAAATAAAAAATGGACACTGCCCAAGCCGGAAGCAACGCAATCACCACCGACCACATAATTTTCTTCACAGATTCACCGCTATGAACGTGCGGAGAGCCAGAAACAAGTAATAATCTATTCATCAATGTATATTATAAAACAAACTGCAAAGATAAAAAATATTTTGTTTTTATGCACAGAAAAAATTCACTTTTAAAATAAAAAAATCATCTCTTACTGCCTTGCAAAAAGATTCAGACCTCCACGGCCCTTCGGCAGAATGGCGACGAATGATTTTTAAGAAGTGGCAGCAACAGAAACAATCAAATAAACGACACCTTCTGTTGAAACTCATCCCAATCCTGCAAAATCAGTAACGCGTGCAATTCGGCATCCGTCAAATTAAAAAAAGAGGCGAAATAATGCCACAATTCCTTCATCACCGATAAAGAACGTGGTTTGGAGCGATATTGCAGCGTTGTTTGTGACAAATCCTCATAAAAATCGTTAAATCGAGTCTTCCAATCCAAAGCAGAGACAAGTCCCTTAATCTGCTCCGCCAAAAATGGATTTCTCAATTGTCCCCGTCCCAACATCCAGTCGTGAATTTGAGGAAATTGTTGTTGGAGCGACTGATAATCTTCCACAGAATTAACCTCTCCGCTATAAATCACTCGGTGTTGGGTGATGGCCAGTATTTCCCGAAAAGCATTCAGATCCGTATTTCCTTGATATTGCTGTTTCCCCAATCTTGGATGGACCACCACAAATTCCAGTGGATAGTTATTCAAACGGCGCATAATTTCCAGACCTTCATCCGCAGAATTCATTCCCAGACGCATTTTCACGGAAAAGTGAAAGGGAAGACTGCAAGCCGCTTCCACCACGCGTTCCACTTCGTCGGGGAAAGGCATCAAGCCGCAGCCGCGACGTTTTCGCACTATCGGACCCATCGGGCAGCCCAGATTCCAATTAAAATGTTCGATTCCAAATTCTTGATGGATCGCCTTCATCGTATCTTGGAAATACAAGGGTTCAATTCCCAATGGTTCCCTTATCCGAATTATGGTCGGGGGAAAGGTCATCCCACGTGTTCACATTGAGCTTTTCGGTGGGCTGAACGGGCACAAAAGGCGTAATCGCAGCATCAAGACCGCTATTATGTCTATAAATACAATTTCTAAAATGGAAAACCGTGATTCCGTGTAGCGGAGCCAACCATAACTTCGGCATACCCTACTCCACTACGATTATTTTCACGGATTGGAGTCCGTTTTGACGAATTTTCACAAAATAAACACCCTTGGCACAATCTTTCAAATCCACCCGTGTACTGCCCAACAGATTATCCTGCGTCTTCACACATTTTCCCATCGCGTCATAAAATTCAACGGCATATTTATCCGTTTGATTTTCAGGAACAATATTTACAAAATTAGAAGTCGGATTGGGATAAATGCTTACATTAACCTTGTTAAGCGATGAAATCGAAGAATAATCATATTCAAAGGAAATATCATCGAGATACAATTCCGTGTTGGCATTAGGATGCATTATAGAAGAGGAGAAGGCAATGATGACCAAGGAGTCGCAAGTGACGTGAGCGGGGTCAAAAGACAAGGGAATTGTCAGTTCCGTATATTCCTCCATTCTTTCTGAAGAAGTATAGAGACCATAGGTGCCGGGGAGATTTCCGGAAAGGATCGTGCTCAACACACCTTCGCTATAGGCCGCCACGGCAATCATCATCGTATCGGTTTCGCCAGCTGGAGGCAAATACTTGGCCCACAGCTTCATAGCCGTCGGAACTTGTGTAAAAGGTTCACCTTTTGAAATCACATTGACCAAGGACATCAATTCTTCCCAATTGATATTTTCGAGATCTTCCATTGAAAAATGTTCCCAGTCGATGCCACTCAACTGCTGTATGGTGGACAGACTAATCTGAAATTCACCGGACGTGCCCAACTGGGCGATACCCGGCAAAGTAAAGGAAGGCATTCCATAACCGGACAAATCAATCCCGTTTGCCTTCAACTTCAAGGCATAATTTCCAGAATGGGCGTCAGTGGTTTGGCTGCCGAAATTCAAGGAGAGCGGAATGGGAAGATTTCCCAAAACAGGAACCGAAATATTCAGTGTTCCGGCGATAGAGGTTGTCCACCCCGCCGGTCTTGAGGAATTCCACTGTTCAAATCCGGGGTTGGCAATATTTTGAGCAAAAACAGTACTCAATGAGAAGATTCCCATTGACAATAACAACAATATTTTCTTCATTACAATATACTATTAGTCATTATAACGCCAATAATTATCGATTTCATTGCCGAAATAATTGGTTGGCGTTTGAATTTGATAATTTTCCTGCGGTTCAAGACGTTTAACCAGTTTCATTTTCCAGGAAGGATCGTGAAGTTCATCGGTTTTATCAGAATGCAGCAGTTCGTAGTCATTGGTTACACCAGAAGGGCACCAGAACACAAAGCGGACATTGGTTTGATCCTTGACATAATAGTAATGCCAAACCTGGTAGGGATAAGCTGACGGATCGTAAGGAGCATCCTTAATGGTAGAAGGCGGACCATATTGCAGATACACACGGCCGCGGTCGGTACGATACCCCTTTTCGATTTTGCTGCCGAAAGCTTCCTGCACATAATCCACTTTCTTCTTGTATTCCAGCCAGGCGCCTTCAGGATTCTTGGGGTCTCGTGTCAACCAAAATGAATAGAAGAACTTCTGCAAGTCCTCGTGACTGATTTTCTGCATTCTTTTATCGAAGAAATCACGTTCGATGCTTGTCGCGATGGGATAAAGGCAGGCGACATAATCTTCCATTACGTTTTTATCCGTGATCTTAGACACGAAGGAATTATCGACTGTGACATTCTCGTAAGTTTGCAATTTGACGGACATTCCCGGATTGCTTCGTTGGAAGAAGCAGCGATTGACGCCATAAACCGTAGAATCCATATCCATAATTTCCACCACGAGATTGTAGTTGGCGGAAGGCAAGGTATAAAGATTGAACTGGCTGAACACGAGAGCCACCGGAGCTGTTTTCACATTCAGGAGCTGAATAGACTGTGGGGTTGCCAACTTATGCGTTTCAAGAAATTCGATGTAACATTTAGCCAGGAATTTCTGACCTTTGCCAAAGATTTTTTCCGTATTATAAACTTCCATCACGAAAGGGAGATTATATTGATTTTCGCCAGCGTAATTGTAGAACAGCGGCGTCATAGAATAGCCGTATTTGGCGTACAAGTCGCCAGGTTCGGCATTTCTGACCTCGCTAAGCAGGTCGATGCCAGAAGTGCAGATGGAATCCTTTTCGAAATGGACAGAGATGTAGTCAAGATAAGTGATTTTGGAGGAATCTTTATGTAGGTCTTCGAAAGTGAACGACAGGTAATAATCGCCATTAGGGACAGGCAGATTACGCACGTCGCCGAAATCGGGACGGCCTTTGACCACCGAGTCGGCGAAGGTCTCGCTTCCCAGGATATAATGCAAGTTGGCCACGACGCTATCCTCCTTGAGCACATCCACGTTGATGAGCACTTCCGCCTCGTAGCGCTTGTCTTTATTCAAAGCGTAGGCGACAGTCTGGCCGCCTACGCGAAATGTAAATTCTGTATAGGGCTGGATCTTATCGGTACAATAGGCCTTATGATTCAGCATAATCTTCATGTTCTGGCCGAAAGCAGCGGCAGAAACACAAAGCGCAGTTAACAATACAAACAGTTTCTTCATATATTAATAAAGAGATTAGTCACCTAAGGTAGCCACCATTACAGCCTTGATGGTGTGCATACGGTTTTCAGCTTCGTCAAAAACGATACTGTTCTTGGATTCGAAAACGTCTTCTGTCACTTCGATGCCGTCCAAGCCGAATTGTTCGTGAACGTCGCGGCCCACCTTGGTTTCGAGGTTGTG
>JAKSMH010000137.1 GCA_024400715.1 Bacteroidales bacterium
CAATTGCGAACAGGTTCCCTTGGTCTTATAGCGATAGCGAACACACTGATGGGCTTCGTCGCGTTCCTCCATCACGATGGTTCCCGCCGGCGACGGCTTATATGCCGCAAAATCAGCATCAGTGATTAGATCTTCCTCGTCCGTTTGCAAGGAGCAGGTTTCAGCATCTACGGCAACGTCCTGCTTAGACTCGGCAGGTGACTCCTGATTCTTTGCGCCATTGCCACAAGACATACAGGATAACAATAAAACCAATACAGACATATTCAAAATACTCTTCATACTTTATTAATTTAAATTATCATCATTAATTATTTAGCACTAATCGACTTGCAATGCGTAACCAAACATTCTCCGCAATGAATACAGGTATAATTCAATTTTCGGCTTTCTATACTACGCATTTCGCATCTTTTGGCACAGCGCTTGCATCGAACACAAGTGGCGACATTAATCTGAATGCGGTGCGCACCGGGAATGCGTGAAACGCAATTTAAGACAAAGCCCATTGGACAGAACGACTTGCAAAACGGACGATATATCAGCATGGACGATACAATCAACAAAGAAACCAAAACCCACATTAAAGTACCGTGAACCGACAGACTGAAGATGGCTCTAAAAGGGTCATAACGACAAAACCAAGGCATCTGTTTCACGACAAGCAAAACCACCAAGGCGACAAGCGCAAAAACTTGGATGCTTCTCATCACGACTTGTGCCAGCTTAGTGCGGAAAATCTTAAATATTTTGGCATTTTTCAACTTTTTGAATCGTCCCAAATAAAGATAATCCTGCAAAGCCCCTAAAGGACAAATCCAACCGCACCAAACCTTGCCATAGACGTAAGTCAAGAACAGCAAAACACAAAAAACGACAAAAAACGCAATGGCTCGGTCATTTCCCAATAAGAATAGGACTGCTTGCTGAAAATAACCCACCGCACATTGACAACCACCCGTGGTAAATCCCAAATACATGATAAAGACGAAAAGCACCGGAAATCTCCAAATAGACAATCTCTTGGTATTTTTCGTATTCTGAATCCACAAACTAATCAGTGCCAGCACGATAAAGGCGATATTGATTCGCACCAACTGCTTGTAATACAGAATCCACCATTGGGTAATTTCCCCATCACCAAGCGTGGCATTTTGCACTATCAAAAACACCAATGATGCTATCAGCAACACCAAAGTAATTCCTTGTAGAATTTTTGTTTTAGTTTTCATAACACAAGATTTTATATCGTTATTTCAAACATTTCATCTTTAAAATTAATCAAATACACCTTTTCGGTGGCACGTGTCAAGGCCGTATAGAGCCAACGCACAAATTCCTTATCCACACCATCTTCCGGCAAATAACCCAAATCCACCAAAACCACCGGCCACTGTCCGCCCTGCGTCTTATGGCAAGTCAGCGAATAGGAAAACTTCACCTGCACGGCATTCAAAAACGGATCCTTTTTGATTTTCAAATAACGCAAACGCTTATCCGCAATGTCTTGATAATCCATCGATACTTCCTGATACAGCCGATTGCTGTCTTCTGGTGACAAAGATGCCGACTCACAATCCAGACTTTCCAAAATCAGCTTTACGTCAATATTAGGATACTGTGGATAATCGCACAAGCGCACGGTCACATCTGCGAAATGAAAGCCATACAGTTCCTGTATCTTATTGATAGACAATACTTCCATAATATCTCCATTCGCAATGAAGCCCACCTCCGAACTTTCGTCAACCCAGTAATAATTGTTTTTCACGGCCATTAGGTAATCCCCAGTCGCAATCTGGTTTTCACGAAACAAAATGCGATTTCTAATTTCCGTATTAAACATAAAAGCCCGCTTATTGGAACGGGTAATGGTCACAATATCATCGTGTCCGTATTTGCTATACAAAGAATTCAACTCTTCTTCCAACATTCCCCCGGAAATCCGCAGAAAATCGGCAAAACCGCCATCAGAGAAATAAGGAAAATCATAGTCGTCAAAAACCAATTTTTTTCGTAGTTGATTGGCATTAAACAAAATACCGGAGTCCAAGGCTTGACGAACCACATCGGTCAACTGACACGATTCCACATTCAAGTTAAAAGAATGCTTCAGATATTCGATTTGCAACGCTGGACTTTCATCGGAATGAACGGGTGGCAACTGAGCGTCATCGCCCACGAAAAGCAATTTATTTTGCTGTCCTTCAAACACATAGCTTATCAAGTCATCCAATACGCTGCGAGACGAGAACAAATCGGAACGCTGCTGCGAGTCGGAAATCATTGATACTTCATCAACGATGAACAAGGTATGATTTAGTTTATTATCCTTTCGGCTGAAATGCAGCATTCCCTCCTGCATTTGGACACGATAAATATGCTTATGGATAGTAAAAGCCCTGTTTCCGGAATAGACGGAAAAAACTTTAGCCGCACGCCCCGTTGGAGCCAGCAAAACCACTTTTTGATGCAGTTGGTTCAAGGTTTTCACCAAGGCACTGACCAATGTCGTTTTACCTGTTCCGGCATAGCCCTTCAAGACAAAAAGCGGATTAAACTGATGCGTCGTGACGAACTCAGAAAGCATCGACACCGCGGTATTTTGTCCCGTCGTGGGTTCAAAAGGAATATTTTTCCTAAACAGCGACCGAAAATCCTCTTTAGAAAGCATGACCGATTGCAAATTTAAATCCCTGCGCCCAATACCACACCTTATCAGACTGTCTTGCCCCTTCGGTCCATTTTTTATTGATCCATGGACCAATATCCTTACAGCGAGGATCATAAATTGGCACGGCATAATCTAAACGAATGATAAAGAAATTGAAGTCCAAGCGGATACCGACACCAGCACATAACGCCAATTCTTTATAGAAGCGGTTGATATTGAAGACCGCGGCTTCCATTCCCTCATATTTTTGAGACAACCAAACATTACCCGCATCCACAAAAATGCCGTATTTGAATGCCTTGTAGAACGTTCCTCGGTATTCAACATTAAATTCCATCTTAATATCTCCGGTATATTCCACTTTAGAAGGATTGGGATTACTGCCAGGCCCTACCCCACGAAATGGGAAGCCACGCATACTGTTACTTCCTCCCAAGAAATAACCCGTTTCGTATGGAATAATGGAATTGGAACCTATCGGCAGCTTAAATCCCGCATTGGCACGAATAGCCAATCCATTATCTTCATTAATTGTATAGTTGTAATTCATCGAAAATTCAAGTCCTTGGAAAGACGTGTACTTGTAAGAGCCCATCTGCCACCGCCGACCAGGAGCAAATAGTTCATTCAACGCACCCAACAACATACCTGTTGATTCGTACAAAACGGAAAAACGCATTTTATGCTTGGGCTTATATTGCTTAAAAGGCACGACGTAATTAAAATTATACTTGAACGACAACAGGAAGAATTTATCAAAACGTCTTTTATACGAATCCGTATAATAATCAATAAAAAGCCTACTACGCGTATTGTCGGTATTGATGGTTTTCAATTCCACCGGCATCACCATGTGATTCACACTATGATTCGGACTCCAAGAATAGGAATAGCTCACGTTGAACATCCAACGACGATACAAACCGGAATAATTGGTACCCAGTTTCAAGGTCGTCGTATATTTCAGGGCTTCCGGCTTTTGAAGGTGCTTAAACAAGAACAAACGCGGAAAATCGATGGTGGTGCTGACACCGAATTCGGGATATTTATTGTTTTGCGAATAATAGAAATAACTACCATAGACATTCACACTTAGATTTTCGGCCCCCTTGAAAATATTTTTATTTCCGTATGTGAACGACAAACCGCTCTTATCGGAACGAACATCCACCTGACCACTAATACTGTGCACCCGCTGTCGAACCAGCTTATACTCAGAATTCAGAAAACCGATTTTGTTGACCGTATCACGTAAACGATCATCCTCCTTAAAGACAATGTCTATCGTGCTGAAATTATTCAAATCATTCAGTCCTTTTTTAGATTGAGAATATAGATTCTCGGAATACATTGTTCCCCGCTTGCTGTAAATTCTATCCGTGATGGTTCGATATTTATAGTCTCTTTTCAACTTACCGTTTTTTCTGTATCTATCCGGCACTTTAGGCGTAAGGAACTTATAGGTGGTCGAGTCTTTTTTGTCGCGATAGGTATAAAAAGTCACAGTGTCGTATGCCACGGAAGACGGATCCGAAATATTATAATTCGTATGAATCGTTACGTCTTCAAAATAATAACGATACAGATATTTGTCAAAATCCTTCACCGAAGAGCTGTCCATCACGAAAGTGAGCACCAAAGTCTGATGACCATTTTCATCCCGATGATTTCCAGCATCGATGGTATCCACCTCACAATAAAACAACGATGAGTTTACGTTATAATATCCCTGATTCCGCAACAAGACCGCCATTCTTTCGATTTCAGAGGCGATTAAATCCTCGTCATAACGCATATTCCGTTTTATCAAGGCATCACGGGAGTTCACCACCAATATTTTTCTAAAATCATAAATAGGCACGTTCAGACTTACCTGGCGGACATAATAGGGTTCGTTGGCCGTAATATAGTAATTCACCTGGGCTTTCTTGGGTTTGGGGAACACCACCTCGGAAGACACATCTGCAAAGAAATAACCCATTTTCTTCATTACCATCTTCAATTTCATTTCCGAATTGGTAATCATCATTGAATCCAGCAAGACAGGAGGTTCGCCAACACTTTCCCTCAACCATTTACGGAATTTTGTATCCTTCAGTTCTCCAGTTTTCTTATTGATCTTAGGTTGATTAGCAGCATAAAGACCCGTCTTGGCATTAAAAACGCCCATAAACTTATTATTGGGCAACGGCAAAACATAATCCACCATACTGGAAAATTCATCCCCTTTCACATCGGT
>JAKSMH010000138.1 GCA_024400715.1 Bacteroidales bacterium
GTTGGGCATCTATGATATGACCGGCAACGTGTGGGAATGGTGCAGCGACTGGTACTCTGCTGGCTATGCGGGCTACGACACCAACAACCCCCAGGGCCCGGAATCCGGCTCTTACCGCGTGTATCGTGGCGGTAGTTGGAGCGGCGATGCGAGTAGCTGTCGCGTGTCGGATCGCAGCGGCAGCACTCCTTCGGGCCGCAGCTGCAGCCTCGGCTTCCGCGTTGTTTGTCTGCCGTAGCTTTCGCTTGGAAGCCATCCAACTCAAAGCTAAAAAAGAAAAAAGAATAAAGAAAAAAACGACACAGTGAGCAGCGGGCAAGGGCAAGGGAGGGACGACCGCCGCCCAAGCACGCTGCGAACGAGGTAAAATTAAATAAGATGCAATACAAAATTTTTTCCATACCGATTTGTGGCGGTGAGGAAGTGTCCGAAGAAATGAATAAATTCCTACGTTCGTGTCGCATTATCAATGTGGAACGGAAATTGGTGGAAAACGTCCATTCCGCTTGTTGGAGCTTTTGCATAGAATATATGGACAGTCAGGCAAACAGCAACGTTTGGCAGAAAAAGGAGAAGGTGGATTATAAAACTGTGCTGGATGAGGAAACTTTCAAGGTGTTTGCGCGCCTACGTGAAATTCGGAAACGTATAGCAGATGCGGATGCAGTTCCCGCATACGCAGTGTTTACAGATGCGGAATTGGCAGATATTGCATCCTTGCCCGAGAAAAACGGAAATTCATTGCTGAAAATTGAGGGAATTGGTAAGAAAAAAGTGGAAAAATACGGTGAGATGCTCTGTCAGCTGTTGAACGATAATTCTTCGGAAGAATGAAAAGGGCAGGAAATCTGATAGAAAAAATCTCCGATTACGATAATCTTCGATTGGCTTTTTATAAAGCGGCAAAAGGTAAGCAGGCAAAGAAAGAGGTGCTTGATTATCGCAGGAATTTGGATGAGAATCTTCAAAAGTTGTCTTCGCAAATTTTGTCAGGTGATGTTTCTGTCGGGAAATACCACTCATTTCGAATTTTCGACCCCAAGGAACGAATGATTTATGCGGCTTCTTTTGATGAAAGAGTTCTTCATCATGCACTGATGAATATCTGCCATCCTTTTTTTGAGCGAAATCTTATTTATGATACATACGCCACCCGTATTGGGAAAGGCACATACGCGGCATTGGACCGTGCTGTTTCGTTCTTCAACCGATATGGGTACGTTGCAAAGTTGGATGTCAGGAAATATTTCGACAGCATTCGGCATGATGTGCTAAAGCAGTGCGTTCGTCATCTGTTCAAAGACAATGTCCTGCTTTCTATTTTTGACAAAATTATAGATACATACGAAACCGTCTCTGGTCGGGGAATCCCTATCGGAAATCTCACCAGTCAGTATTTTGCCAATCATTATCTTTCTGTCATAGACCACTTTGCCAAAGAGAATCTCTTTGTTTCTGGCTACGTGCGCTATATGGATGATGTGCTTATTTTTGATGATGCTTGCGATAAATTAAAGGTTATTGTAAAAAAGATATGTGCAAAGGCAAATGATGAGTTTGGATTGGAATTTAAAGCACCTGTTTTTCGTAGCACGCGTCAGCCCGTTTCCTTTTTAGGATATAAACTCAGACGCCATTGTGTTTCTCTGAATAAGCGCAGCAGACTCCGTCTGAAAAAGAAATTGTGTCAGTACACAACTTATTTGAAGGAAGGAGAATGGAGTCAAAATGAATACAAGGTGCACGTTATCCCGTTGCTGGCCTTCGCTCAATGGGCTTATTGTAGAAAACTAAGAAAACAAATCATACAAAGGTTAGAAGTCTAACGGCTCAAACCGCGTGAATCGTGGCGGTAGTTGGAACAACAATGCGAGTAACTGTCGCGTGTCGAATCGCAACAACAACACTCCTTCAAACCGCAACAACAACCTCGGCTTCCGCGTTGTTTGTCTGCCGTAGCTTTGAGTTGGATGGATTTCCAAGTGAAAACCGATTTCTGACCTGTTCCTTTTCAGCAAGGACGAAGAGACCGGTTGAACACCGTCAAGAAGCGGATGCTGGTAGCTGCGGCGGAAATCGCGGCGACGGCTTCCGTTTTTGTTTTTTTGTGATCAGATAGCTGTTCACTACTTCTTAATCGTATCCAACCAATGTCTATCGTTGGAATTTTCGTAATGATCTAATTTATCAAACAATTCATCCAAATTGCGAGCCACGATCAACAAATCGTAATGGAATGGTCTCAGAAAACCGTCTTGACGGAAACGGTCAAGTTGGGCTATCAAGTGATCGTAGTAGCCATCGGCATTGAGCAATGCCACAGGTTTTTGGTGCAATCCCAACTGAGCATCCGTCATCATCTCAAAGAATTCGTCCATCGTGCCATACGAACCGGGCAGTATCACAAAGCCATCGGATTTTTCTTCACTCATAGAATTGACTAAAATCAGATTTTCTCCCAGAGACATATCCAATACTGTTCCAGAGGAAAAGAAATCAGGTGCAATACCCACTACGCGACCACCGTTGTCTCTTGCCGCCTTGGATGCTGCCACCATCAAGCCGATAGCCGCACCACCATAATACAAGGTAATATCCTTTTCGGCACAACGTTTGCCAAATTCCGCGGCCAATTCAACAAAATATGGATTGTTGCCCTGTGAAGAGCCACAATATAATGCTAAAGATGAATATTTCATAACAATTGGATTTTACTTATAGCAAACATAGTTATAGATATAAGTAAATATAATAATATAATAATGGGGAATGAACCCAAACGGAAAACAGCAAACAGGATGGTCGCCAATATCAGAAATATAAAGCGGACTTGATTTCCTTTCCAATGAAAATGTTTGAATTTCAATGAGAACATTGGCATTTCGCTAATCAATAATACGCAAAACACCAGAACAAGTACCAAAACAATCCAAAAATTATTCACAAACGTCAATTTGTCGGCAGAAAGTGGAAGAAATCCTAAAAACAAGGCATTGGCCGGGGTGGGGAGACCTAAGAATTCCGTATGTTGTCGCTCATCGTGATTGAATTTTGCCAAACGATAGGCAGAAAATGCCGGAATGAGAAATGCCAGAAACGGCAGGAAACGAACTACCGAATTGAGTTGAGCGGGCGGAAGGTAGAGCATACAGCGTTCCAACCACACGTATATAATCATCGCAGGGGCGCCGCCAAAGGAAAACACATCCGCCAGCGAATCCAAATCTACCCCCAATGGTGACTGCACTTTAAGCAGGCGGGCGGTAAAGCCATCCAAAAAATCAAACAATGCCGCCGCGATAATCATTAAGGCGGCAAATTTGAGAAAACCGTAATGTAAGGACAAAACAATGGAAATTGCTCCACAGATAATGTTCATACAGGTAATACAATTCGGAATATGTTTCTTCATTAGGATAATTTTTTCACAAACAATTGGGCGTTTTCGAAACGCGTCACCTCTACCTGTTCGTCTTTTTCTATAAAGCCGATTTCTGAGGTGGCATCCAACATTTCACCATCAATCTCTATCTTTCCAACAGGGCGAAGTAGGGTGGCAGCCACCGCCGTCCGTCCTACGTATTGCGACAAATTCATATCCTGAGCCACATACCCCTTGTCGGCATCCATACGTGTTTTCAAGGATAACGAACCATAACGGGTATCTGCGCTAATGACTTTTTTGCCCAGCCACAACGACAAGATAAAGCCCGCAAAACAAGCCGCCAGCACCAAGAACAGGTATTTGACAAACAGTCCTGGAGCAGACATACTGAAATTAAATCCGACATTGAAAATCATCGTCAAGACCAAGGCACCCACCATCAATACGATACCGGAAATTCCTGTTACGCCGAATCCAGGCACCACGAAAATTTCCAACATCAGCAGACCAAAACCGACAAGGAAAACAATGATTTCCCAATGAGCGGCCAAACCTTCCAAGTAATGCGGGGCAAAATAGAGTAGTGCGGCAAGAATCGCAACCACTAAGGCAAAACCTATGCCGGGTGCCTGCATTTCAAAATAAATGCCACCAATGATAAACATAATCAACACGCCGCTTACCAACGGGTTTATCAAGAAGGAAATCACTTTGTCAATCCAAGTAACCTTTTGATTTACAAATTGATAAGAGTCAATATTCATCTTTTGCATCACATCGTCCTTGTCAGAAGCTTCCGCATTGCAAAAATGATGGTCGATGGCTTCGGAAGTAGTAAAAGTCAGGACTTTTCCCTTTTCGGAAATGCCAGGAATTTCAACATCTGGATCAACCATCGCTTGTGCGATATCTGGATTCCGACCATTCATTTCTGCCGTGGAACGCATCAGCGAGCGCATATACGACTGGTATTTGTCGGGCATGATTTCGCCGGTTTGATTCACCACGGAAGCTGCGCCAATGGAACTTCCCGGAGCCATATAAATCGAATCGCAAGCCAAGGAAATCAACGCGCCGGCCGAAGCCGCGTTTTTGTTAATGAAGACAATCGTCGGAATTTGACATTCTAATAAAGCCATACGCATTTTATCGGCCGCGTCCAATTCACCCCCAAACGTATTCAATTCCATAAAAAGATAATCTGCCTTAACATCCTGCGCCTGCCTGATGGCTTGATTCAATTTCCTTTCCGATGGTTTGGAAATATTGTCGTCAATTTGAAAATAAAAAATTTTTTGCGTTTTTTGCTGCGCAAAAGCACCTGCCAATGATAAGCCCATCAGCAAGCAAAAGACCGCCAATTTTTTCAATATTCCCATATTTTCAAAACGCTATTGTTTTTCTTATAATTTATATTATGTTAAATAGAATTATTTCCGACACTATTTCTGCTGTGTATTGTCAATGCGCTCCCATTTTCTGAACCAGCTGCGGAAACGCAAACCGATGACACCG
>JAKSMH010000139.1 GCA_024400715.1 Bacteroidales bacterium
GGTTGAGGGTTTAGGGTTAAGGGCTGAGAAATTAATAATAGAAATTGAAATTGAAATGGGAAGCTTAGGTAAGCGTTTTTATTTATTCATATTTTTAATTGCGTTTCTGTTTACCTCGTGTCGGCAGAAGGATCCCATTGTGGCGGAAGTATATAATGCCACCCTGTATCAATCGCAGGTGACCGCCCAGATTCCCGACGGGTATCCCGAAGCGGACAGTCTTGCGTTAGCCCAACTGCTTATCAACGAATGGATTAAAGAGCAGGTTATTCTCCACGAGGCGGAAAAGGAGCTTTCCGTCAAGGAAAAGAACTTTGAAAAGGAACTCGCCGACTATAAGAACTCATTGCTAATCAATGCGTTTTACAATCACATTGCCCAAGACAGTTCCATTTTTGAGATCACGGATGACGAATTGCAGGCCTTTCTTCGCAAATACGAAAGCCGCTACACCGTGAATCGCGAAATCATCAAGATAAACTATGTCAAGACCAGCAAAAATTCCAAGATTATCAATCCCATCAAGGAATTGCTTTTTAACGATGAGCGGCGGCAAAGCGAAAAGAACCTCATCGAGGGCCTTTGCGCCGACTCCATCGAATACTTTTTGGAAGACAACACCTGGCTTTACTTGGATGACATTCAGAACGAGTTTCCCATTGAAATCAAGAATAAGGAATCCATTCTATCTCAAAATAAATTTATCGAAACCGAAGACAATGACTATCACTATTTGATTGTATTCTTGGACTATAAATCACATCGAACGCTAAACGAAACGGAAGACGAGATTTCAGCGGCGCGTATGATGCTGACACAGCAAAAAAAGCAGGCCTTCATCAACCAGAAAATTGAAGAACTATACGGCAAGGCCCTTAAATCCGGCAAGATTGCCCTACCCAACGGTCGTTAATTTCTATTTTTCAAACCAGGAAGCCATTTCGGAAAGGCCAATCTGACGAATGATTTTGTGGCCGCTCGGACTGACTTGATTGACCTGACAATCAAATAGTTGTTTCAAAAAGTCAATCATTTCGCATTCTTCGGTCATTGCCTTGTAGGCGGCACATTTTTGGCGAGCCATACTCAAGGCCAAATTTTGCTCTTTTTCATAACGATGATTGAGCACATTGGCTTTGTAGCCATCCAAGAAATTATCGATGACCATCTGCACGTCTTCTCCATCCTCTCCGTTGGGTGTTCCGTTGACCGCAAAATGCGTAGCGTCGATGTTTTCCAATTCGTAGCCCAACTTTTGCAGTTCGGGTTTCAACTCCTTGAGCATTTCGGACTTAGACACTGACAATTCGATGGTTTCCGGAAACAGTGACTGCTGCACGTGAATGGGCTGATGTTGGATGGCCTGGAGGAATTTTTCGTATAAGATTCGTTCACGGGCATTGGCAATATGAATCACATACAGGGTACCCGACATATCTGCCACGATATATTGTTGATGAACCATCAGGCACTTCACTTCGGCAACGGGACTTTCTTCCGTCGGTCCAAACTTGGGTTCATCCAGATTCAGGGAAAGGTTTTCGGAAGGTGATGCATTGACTGTTTCGGTTTTCAGCGAAGTCAGGAAATCACTCCAACCGGAAGTGTCGAAAGCCGCATTGCGGGGCATTGACGGCTTAGCTGCCGAAGAATGGGAAGAAGTGGAAGGAACATTAAACGGGTTAAAGTCCGGATTATGTGTAACGACAGGTTGTTTCAGTGTTAGGTTATCGGGGACATTGGAGACATCCATCCCGGGTTCGTAATCGAAATCCAGGCGTGGGGTCAGCGACATTTGTCCCAGCGACTTTTTCACCGTGGAATTAAGGAAACCGAAGACGAGGCGTTCGTCTTGCAATTTAACATCGACCTTGGTTGGACTAATATTGATATCAATCGTAGCGGGATCGACTTCCAGGTAAATGAAGTAAGCTGGTTTATAGCCCTCTGGAATCAATTCGGAGTAAGCCGTTTCGACGGCGTAATTGAGCAGAGAATGTCGCACATAGCGGTGATTGACAAACATATACTGCTCACTTTTTTTCTTTTTGGCGTTTTCGGGTTTGGCGATAAAGCCTGTAATATTGATAAAGTCGGTACTTTGTTCCACAGGAAACAATTTATCCTGGAAATGCGTACCGAAGACATTGACGATACGTTTTTTCAGGTTACCGGGTTGCAGTTGGATGACCAGTTTACCGTTATGGTAAAGGGAAAAGGCCAAATCGGGATGCGTCAGCACCACCCTATTGAATTCCTCTTCGATATTGGAAAACTCGACCGAGTCGGATTTGAGGAAATTTCGGCGGGCAGGCACATTAAAAAAGAGGTTTTTCACTGAGAGGGAAGTGCCGTCTGGGGTTGCGGTAAGCGAATGCTCTTTGATTTCGGAGCCCTCAATCAGCACCAGCGTACCGGCAGTATCCTCGGCCATTTTAGTGCGCAATTCCACGTGGGCGATAGCGGCGATTGAAGCCAGCGCCTCACCACGGAAGCCCTTGGTGGAAAGGCGGAACAGGTCGTCGGCGGTTTTTAGTTTTGAAGTGGCGTGGCGTTCAAAGCAGAGGCGTGCGTCCTTAAAACTCATTCCCTTGCCGTTATCCACGACTTGAATCAGGGTACGGCCGGCGTCTTTCACGATTAACTGTATATCGGAAGCCCCAGCATCGACGGCGTTTTCGAGCAGTTCCTTCACTACAGAGGCCGGACGTTGAATGACCTCACCCGCGGCAATCTGGTTAGCCACCGCATCTGGAAGAAGATTAATAATATCAGCCATTATTTTTCAAAAAATTTCAGAAAGAAAAACACCAATACAAAAACGATGAAAGCCAGCCAAATCACCGTTTTCAAAGGAAACTTGTTACGGTCCTGGCGTGACATCCGATGGGAGGACCAACTCCGGTGTAGTCTATCCGCAAACTTATCGGGGTCGAAATCTTCGCCGTCTTTGCTCACCGGTTTATCTTCTTCGGCCTGATAAAAGCGTCTTTTATAATGAAATTCCCTTTTTTCGGGTCTTTCGAACATATTGAAAGCCATAGTTTTCTTTTTTAGTTTAAAATGCAAAGATACAAAAAACTATTCACACCGTGGTTATCGGGATTTTTTTCGCCAAATTTCTCCGATTATTTCACCTCAATTCGTTAGAAACATAAGATGCGAAAATCCAATAAATGCACAAGCTCACCGAGGAGGACTACAAAAGGCAGGGGTCCTATTTCAAGATGCTGCTGGACGACTGCCGCATCAACAACCTAACAGAAGTGGAAATGAGAGAGTACGAAAAAAGCATTACGGAAAGCGAAGCGGTGAAGGCCTCCCTGAAATACGTGGAAGAACTCGCCTACGAAAGAGGTGTCACCGAAGGTGAAGCCAAAGGTGAAGCTAAAGGTGAAGCCAATGCCAAACTATCTATGGCAAGACTACTGTTTGCACAGGGGGTATCTATGGAGATTATTACCCACACAACTGGTCTCACGGCGGAAGAGATTGGTATCAAGAAGTAATGAATAGTTGTTGATATTCTCTCGCCACTGTTTCCATAAAAAGCAGTATTTTTGCAGCATAAATTTCAGATTATGCTTAAGAATATCATCTTTGACCTTGGCGGAGTAATTTACGACATCCGTTATGAAAACATTGCCGAAGCCTTTGTGAAAATGGGAGCTGGAAATCTCGTTTCGCTTTATTCCAAAAGTCAACAAAGCGACTTCATCGACCTTTTTGAGGAAGGCAAGATTTCCACTGCGGAATTTTTAGACAGCATCCGCCGATTGTCGGACGTTCCGCTTAGCGACGCACAGATTACGGAAGCGTGGAATGCCATTTTGATTGACGTTCCCAATGAGCGTGCCGACTTTCTCCTAAAATTGAAAGAAAAATACAATTTGTATCTGTTCAGCAATACCAATGCCATCAATTACGACTGCTTTGTTCCCTATTTACGGGGAAAATTCGGATTTGACTTTTTCCCGACCATTTTCAAGGCGGCCTATTTTTCGCACATCCTTCAGATTCGCAAACCCAAGCCCGAAGGATTTCTAAGAATCATTGACGAGCAGCGACTCATCCCGTCCGAAACGCTGTTCATTGACGACTCACCGCAGCACATTGCAGGTGCCATTTCTTGCGGGCTTCGCACGCATCATTTGAGCGGCAAAGAGAAAATAGAACACTTGTGCTACGAGGCGCTGTAATTGTACCACCCCGGCCTACGGCCACAGGCGAATTCCAGAAATGGACAACCATCCCGACTTGCGGCAGCGATTGTAAGGGCGCCGCAGGCGGTGCGAGCGCAGCGAGCACGGAACCCCTGGAAAGCGCGACGGCGACGTCAGGAGCCGGGCCGCCCTAAAAATCAAGAAAATAAAAAATTACATTTTTTTTAATGTCAACAAACATTTTTTTTTTAAAATTAATCGTATTTTTGCACCCCCAATTTAAAAGGTAAAATAACATATTAAAAAATTATTATAATGAACATTAAAAACGAAAAAGCGAACGGAGAAGTTCAAGAATTGACGATTGAAATCAGTAGAGAAGATTACGCAGAAAAAGTAGAAAGCGCTTTGAAAAGACAGCGTCGTACCGCACAGGTTCCCGGTTTTAGAGCCGGCAACGCGCCTATGGCGATGATCAAAAAAATGTACGAAAAAAGCATCATTTATGACGAAGTCAACAAAATGATGGAAGAAGCCATTTACGGCTATATGCGCGACAACAAGTTGGACATTATGCTTGAACCGCTTCCCGTAGTTGAAAAGTCAAAAGTGGATTTTGAAAACGCGGACAATTTCGTTTTCGTTTACGAATATGCTCTTCAACCCCAATTTGAACTTGACTTCAACAAGCAAGTCACCCTTTTCAAAATCGTGGCTTCCCAA
>JAKSMH010000014.1 GCA_024400715.1 Bacteroidales bacterium
ACTTTAGGCGATTTCTAAACTGTTGTTGTGAAAATTGCCTATAGATACATCATTAGAAATTTTCTCGGACCTTTGGTCCTAACCTTTTTTGTAGCCGTTTTCATCCTCTTGATGCAGTTCTTGTGGAAGTATGTGGATGATTTGGTCGGGAAAGGATTGGAAATACATATTCTGTTAGAATTTATGTTTTATGCGGCAGGGACATTGATGAATATGGCCTTGCCGTTGGCGGTATTGCTGGCATCGCTGATGACTTTCGGAAATATGGGGGAAAGATTAGAGGTGGTGGCTTTCAAGTCAGCCGGCGTGTCTATCAGCAAAATGATGACACCCTTGGCCATTTTGGCGGTGTTGATTACCATTTTTGCTTTTTGGTATTCTGATAAGGTTATTCCGGTCGCCAACCTCAAACTTAGAACCTTGATTTACAGCGTTCAGGAACAAAAACCGGCTTTGAATATTGAAAGCGGCGTGTTCTACAATGGATTCGATGACATTACCATTCGTATCGGCAGTAAGAAAAGAGATAATCAAACCATCGAGGACGTACTCATTTATGACCATTCGCGTCATCAGGGAAATGTAACGATGACCTATGCGAAATCGGGAATAATGACGATGACTGATGATGAAAAGTCATTGCTTTTTATTCTGAAAGATGGCTATTTTTGGGACGAAAGTGTAAATATGGATAGCCATAGCGCGTCAATGCCGCTGAGCCGTGCTACCTTTAAGGAACAGTATAAACGTTTTGATTTGTCTTCATTTGAGTTAACTGCGGAAGATGAGGAATTTTTCGCTTCTTCCCAACAAACGATGCCGTTGAGAATGTTGTCAGAAAAAATTGATACGATCAAAGTGCAAGTCCAAAACGCACAACATGACGTGTCAAGGGGATTCTTAGGCAGTTTTTATTATTTTAGCAATCTTGTTGCCGACAAGGACACGCTAAAATCAATAGTAGAGGTGGATACCTTGCTGAACCTGACGAAAGAAAAGCGTATTGCCGCATTTTCAAATGCAAAAATTAATGCCGAGTCTATGGCTACTTCGGTCAAGTTCGCGGTTGAGGATGTCTATTATAGAAATTTATCGATGTATTCTTATCAAGTGGAATATTATAATAAGTTTACCTTTTCACTGGCTTGCCTTTTATTTTTCTTCATTGGTGCCCCATTGGGTTCAATCATTCGTAAAGGTGGTATTGGTATTCCATTGGTGATTACGGTGGGATTCTTCACTTTCTATTTTATGTTGTCTGCTTTCGGCAAGAATTTGGCCCAAACAGGACAGGTGTCTGCTTTTGTTGGCGTGTGGTTGGCAACATTGGTGCTTATTCCCATTTGTATTGTGCTGACGTATAAAGCCACCGTTGATTCCAGTATTATGTCTTCTGAAACTTATATCAAGTTTTTCAAGAAAGTTCAAACGAAATTTTCTTCAATTTTTAATCGAAAAAAATAATGAGGGTACTGCAATTATGTCATAAGCCGCCTGTGCCCCCTGTTGATGGAGGTTGCATAGCCATTAATAATATCACCCAAGGTTTATTGAAGGCGGGTCATTCTGTTAAGGTATTGGCTGTGGCTACCCATAAACATCCTGCCCGTTTAGATGGTATTTCTGAAGAGTATTTGCAGAAAACGAAGTTTGAAACGGTATTTGTTAATACCAAAGTCAACTTTTGGGATGCCTTGATTTCGCTGATTAAAGGAACGTCGTATCACGTTTTCCGTTTTTATTCCAAAGAAATGGCTCAAAAATTGATTGCGGTTTTAGAAAATGAACAATTTGATATTATTCAGTTGGAATCTGTTTTTGTGGCCCCTTATATTTCCATTATTCGTCAATATTCAAACGCGAAAATCGTCATTCGTTTGCATAATGTTGAACACTTGATTTGGGAACGCATTGCCCAAAATCAAGGTTCTAAGGCGAAGCGTTTCATGTTGGAAAAGATGAATAAGCAATTAAAGGCCTTCGAGTGCTCGCTGATGGACAAGGTGGATGGTTTTATGGCTATTTCCGAAGTGGATTATCGCTTTTTTCACGAAATATCACCCAATACTCCGGGCACGGTAATTCCTTTTGCCATCAATATGGATGACTATGATTTTGATGATGAATATATTCCTTCTGACAATCCTCAATTATTCCATATCGGAAGTATGAATTGGATGCCTAATGTGGAAGCTCTGCGTTGGTTTTTGGATGATGTGTTCCCCTTAATACTTGAGAAGTTTCCATCGCTTACTTTCGCAATTGCCGGTCGCGGTATTCCGGAAGAAATTAAACGTTATGCTTCTGATAATGTCATTATTAAAGGAGAAGTGGAAAGTGCCAATGAATTTATGTTGGATAATGACATTATGATTGTGCCACTTCTTTCTGGCAGTGGAATCAGAATCAAGATTATTGAAGGGATGGCCTTGGGGAAGACCATTATCACGACATCAATTGGGGCAGAAGGATTGTCGGTGGAGAATGGTAAGAATATCTTTATTGCCAATACGCCGGAAGAATTTTTGGCAGTGGTGGATAAATGTATTAAGACTCCCGACATTTGTACAATAATAGGTGAAAATGCCCGTAATTATGTGCTGTTAAATCATAATAATGAGATTGTAACCCGCGATTTGATTGACTTTTATAATGAAATATCTTAATCATATAGATTCTCCCGCAGATCTCAAGAAATTGAGTGTCGCTGAACTTCCCGCCTTGTGTGAGGAAATTCGGGAATATATTATTGCGGAAACGGCTTCCAATCCAGGCCATCTGGGTTCAAGTTTGGGGGCGGTGGAGTTGGCAGTGGCTATCCATTATGTTTTTGATACCCCTAACGATAAATTAGTGTGGGACGTTGGTCATCAGGCGTATGCCCACAAAATCATCACCGGTCGCCGAGAACAATTTCATTCAAATCGTAAATATCATGGTATCAGTGGTTTCCCAACGATGAGCGAAAGCGAATACGATGCTTTCGGCACAGGTCACGCCTCTACATCTATTTCGGCAATTTTGGGAATGGCCCAGGCCGCACAGTTATCTGGAAATACCCAGAGGAATCATATCGCTGTTATTGGAGATGCCTCGATTGGGGGCGGAATGGCTTTTGAAGCCATCAACGAAGCTGGTATTCGCAACGTGAATATGCTGGTGGTGCTGAATGACAACAAAATGGCTATCGATGACCATCGGAGTGCCATGAGTAAGTATCTGCTGCATATTACTTCTTCCGCGACCTATAATCGCTGTAAAACGTCGTTGTGGAATTTTTTCACTTCGAAAAAGAAAATCTCCAATAAACTGGTGCGTTGGATGAGCGACATTGGCAATGGCATAAAGGGTTTTTTGTTGAGCGGAAGCAATTTGTTCCAAAGTTTGGGATTCCGATATTTTGGTCCTGCCAATGGACACGATGTAAAAGTATTGGTGAAAACATTGAAAAGACTGAAAAATATTCCTGGACCAAAGTTGCTTCATGTTATCACGGTGAAGGGAAAAGGTCTGAAACTGGCGGAAGAACATCAAACAACCTATCACGCTCCAGGCAAGTTCAATCCTGAAACTGGTCAACTTATCAGTAATAACGCAGCCAACCAACCGCCAAAATTTCAGGAGGTGTTTGGTGAAACGATTTTGGAGTTGGCAAAGCAGGATGCCAAAGTGGTTGGTGTCACACCAGCTATGGCCACGGGGTGTTCCTTGACTATTATGAACGAGGTTTATCCTGAACGCGTTTTTGACGTGGGAATCGCTGAACAACACGCCGTAACTTTTTCTGCGGGATTGGCAGCCGACGGCATGGTGCCATTTTGCAATATATATTCAACCTTTTTGCAGCGTTCTTATGACCAAATCGTTCACGATGTGGCCTTGCAGAAGCTGCCGGTTATCTTCTGTATCGACCGTGGAGGCGTTGTTGGTGAGGACGGGGCAACCCATCAGGGAATTTTTGACTTGTCTTTTTTACGCGCCATACCAAATCTGATTATTTCTTCTCCATTAAATGAACACGAGTTGAGAAATATGATGTTGACCGCCTATCGAAATGCCTTGGCCAAGGGTTTGCCTTTTGCCATTCGCTATCCGCGGGGAAGGGGCGTGCTCACCGATTGGAAAAATGAACCCGAAATCTTGAATATAGGAAAGGGTCGTGTGCTAAAGGAAGGAAAGGAAGTGGCGGTTTTGTCGCTGGGTCCTTTGGGCAATAACGTGACCAAGGCCTTGGATTTGTTGCAAGCTGATTATATCCATCCAACCCATATCGATATGCGTTTTCTCAAACCCATCGATGAGGAACTGCTGGAGGAAGTGGCCCAAACGCACAAAATTCTACTTACAGTAGAAGATGGAATCGCCAAGGGTGGCCTTTTTTCGGCTGTCTCGGAGTATTTGACGGAACACCATCTCTCTAATGCCCTTTACCATATTGCCATCAATGATTGTTTCGTGCCCCACGGAGATATTCCATCGCTTTATAAGGAACTTTCTTTTGATGCCGAAGGAATTGCCGCTAAGATTCGAGAAGCGGTTCAAGAAAGTCTGTAATTAGCAAGGACAGTCGCGATGGCGTAATTCCACAAGGATGTCAGGGTATTTTAATTGCAGATGCAGTGCGGCGGCTTCGGCAAAATAGGCCGAACGATGTTGCCCACCGGTACAGCCAAAACTAATCATTAAATGGTTGAATTGTCGTTCAAGGTAATTGTCCACCGCCATATCAATAATGTGGTTGACTTCCTGCTTAAACACCGCTACTTCATTGTATTTTTCCAGATAGTCTTTAACGCATTGGTCTTTGCCGGAAAAATTCTTGTATTGCGGTTCCCGTCCCGGATTGGGAAGGCAGCGACAGTCAAAGACAAAGCCGCCCCCATTTTCACTCGGATCCTGAGGAATGCCTTTTTTGTAAGAGAAACTCTGGACTAAGATATGAAGACGTTTGTCGTCTTTGGTCGGAGCAGAACCGCCCGTGAAATAAGTCCAGTCAATTTCGGTGAGTTGGCGGAGAATATTTTTCAGATAATTGATGTTATCCGGCAGTTTGTTGTCCGATAGTAAATATCGAATGTTTGTCATCGCAAAGGGAATGCTTTGCAAAAAATGGCTTTTCTTTTCAAAATATCCGCGATAACCGTATGCTCCCATTGCCTGCATAATGCGAATCAAGGCAAAACTGTAAAATTGTCTTCGGAAATTTTGTTTGTCAATGGTGATATGTTTTTGAATTTCAGAAAGATAAAAATCCAATAACGCTTCACGGGTGTCAAAGGGAATATCGGCTTTCCCGTCAAAAAGCAATGAAGCAATATCATAGAAATAAGACCCCTTTGTTCCTCCTTGATAATCAATAAAATATACTTTATCTTGATGAATCATAATATTGCGTGACTGAAAATCTCTATAGAGAAAGAAGTTGTCGTCACACTGCAAAAGCGAGTCCATCAGACTTTGGAAGTCATTTTCCAGTTTTTGTTCATCGAAGGGAATTCTACTAAGTTTGACAAAATAATATTTGAAATAGTTTAAATCCCATTGCATTGATTGTCTGTCAAAAGCTGCCCGTGGGTAGGCGACAGAAAAATCAAGATTTTGCTTTGCGCTAAGTTGAATAAGGGGTAGTTGCTGAATGACTTGTTTATAGTAGGCTATGATTTCTGGTGAAAATTCTTTTCCTTTTCGATGTTTTAATAAAAAAGAATACAGCGTTTCATCTCCCAAGTCGTTCAAAAGGTAATATTGTTGATTTTCATGAATGCTTAAGAGTTGAGGGACATTAATTTGGTGGGTTTCAAAAAAACGGGTATAGACGAAAAAAGCCGTGTTTTCTGCCACATCTTCATTATAAACGCCCATAATGGTAGGGTGATTCGCAAAGTGAATCCGAAAATATAGGCGAACAGATCCCGATTGTGGAATTTTTTCAATGCGTTCGCAAGGAGATTGATAATAATCTTCGGCTAAACGAAGGAGAATGGAAGGGTCAAATTGTTGCATATTATTTAAAAATTGTGCGATTATTTTTTCAGCCATTCGGGATGGGCGTATGTTTTTTCTTCGAGGTTAAATTGTCCTTTATTCAATCCATGCATACCAAAGTAAAAGGGTTGGATTTTTTCCATATCTTTTTCATAGTCGCCGGAGATGTACATAGCCGGTCCCACGCCTCCGCGCTTGCTGCGGTAGTCAAGATACCCTAAAACCAATGGAACGTTGGCCAATTGGGCTGTTTTGTAGAATCCCCTTTTCCATTTTTCCACCCTTTTTCGTGTTCCCTCCGGCGAAATGAGAAAAGCGATTTCTTCCTGGGTATTGATAAGGTTGGCGGCAAATTCGGGGAAATGGGCTCCGTGTTGTCGATCTATGGGAATGGCTCCCATAGCTTTGAAAATGTACTTGACGGGAAAGAAAAATGCTTCTTTTTTCATCACGAAGGTGGTTTTCACCCCCATCTCTTTAAGTGCCATCCATCCGATGAGAAAATCGCTCAGACTGGTGTGGGGAGCGAAAACAAGAACGCATTTTTTTATTTCTTGCGGAATATTGACGGTATCGATGGTATAACCCATTAATTTAAGCAAGATATGGCAAAATTTTCTCATATTTCAATGGTTATTGGTTTGAAAGAAGAGTGCTGGCATCGTTGACATCCAAAGTCATTGCTTGACCGAAAATAAGCGTGCGGTTATCATTGATATGCCCCGCCGGCATACCAAAACAGATGGGGAAATCGTATTCGGAACAATGTTCTGCGATAATTTCCTCTGCGGTTCGACCAAAGGGAATAGTATTGTCGTGCATATCGCTCATTGCGCCCACCACCAGACCCGCTAAATGGTCAAATTTGCCGTTTCTCTTTAGATTCATAATCATTCGGTCGATATGATAAAGATATTCGTCCAAATCTTCAATAAAGAGGATTTTACCATCCGTATTAATGTCTGATGGAGAACCCAAGAGGGAGTAAAGCATAGAAAGGTTGCCTCCCACCATTTCTCCAGATGCCAGGCCTGTCCTGTTGAGTGGATGGGAAGGGAAGGCGTGAGTAATCTTTTTCCCAAAAAGCGCATCCAAGAAAGTGCTATTGGCGGTGGATGTGTTTTGGGGAATATTCAAGGCAAGAGTGGAGTGGAGTGTGGCCGTATGGCATTGAGTATGAATGTGGGAATGAAAAACCGTGATGTCGCTGAAGCCGCACACCCATTTGGGATGCTGCATAAATGTGCCGAAGTCAAGTCTGTCAATGATGCGGACAGAACCATAACCTCCTCTGGCGCAGAGAATTGCTTTGATTTCAGGATTGTCAAGCATGGCTTGGAAGTCATTTGCGCGTTCTTTGTCGGTTCCGCCAAATTGATTGTCTGCCGCAAAAAGATGTTCTCCGAGAGATACTTTAAGTTGGGCGTTTTCTAAAAATTGGATGGCCGGTCCCATTTCTTCTTTGCTCACTTTCCGAGCTGGAGCCACGATGCCGACACTGTCGCCTGCTTGTAGAAAAGGAGGTAGTTGAGTGGTGAAATTCGTCATATCTTAGAAATTGAAACCGTGTTTTTGAGTTATTTCTGCCGTGAGTTGGCGGAGCATAATGCGTTCTGGACTATGCAGCAGTTTATCTTTGACTTTTTGCTGCTTTTTATTGGCATAGAGTCCGCCAGTCTTACCTTCCAGTGTTGGGTCAAGTGCTAAACGCAGCATAGTGGAGGCGCCTTGCGTCGGGGTCTTGATTAACGGACGATAAATGAGGTCGCAGAGGGTATCCACCACTTTATTGCCCATTCTGATGATATTCGTGCTGACAATGCCCGGATCGGCACAGTTGACGGTGATGCCTTTGTCGGCCCACGCTTCGGCGGCATCCATAGTGAAAAAGAAGAATGCCTTTTTGGAATCCGAATAGGTGACAAAACGATTAAAATGCTTCTTGTCAACCGGCTGAAATAGCGTTGGTTTTAAATGTCCATAACGAACGGTAAGGGATACCATATTCACCACGCGGGTGCCCTTTCTCATCATGGGTAGCAGGGAGTGGGTTAGAACGTAATGTCCCAAGTAATTGACCCCTACGGTTTTTTCGTAGTTCTCGGCTGTTTGTTCTGGCTTGTGGCACAAAGTTCCAGCGTTGTTCAGCAATAAGTCAAGTTGTTGATATTGATTTTGAAAGTTGGCGACAAACTTCCTAATGGAATCAAATGATGCCAAGTCCAAGGACCATAATTCAATGTCGCCTTGCGTTTCTTTTTTTAGACGTTCGTATGTAGGAGTTGCCTGTTCTAAGTTTTTGCAAGCCATAATCACTTTATATCCGGCTTTGGAAATGTCTCGGACCAAAGTCGAACCCATACCACCGTTGGCACCGGTAATGATAGCTGTTTTTTGTTCCATAAATATGATTTTTCGAAGATTAGGTTTTCTGTTTTTCTTTTTTTGCAGCGGGGAAAAGCACGTTGTTAAGGATGAGTCTATAACCAGGAGAATTGGGAAAGATGTTGAGGTCGGTCGGGGGGTCGTTGACCAAATGTTGATAATCTTCCGGGTCGTGGCCTGCATAAAAGGTCCAGGTTCCTTTACCAAATTCACCGTGAATATATCGTACTTCATCAAAGACTTTGCTTTCACCCATAATAGTGACGGTGGGTTTTACCAGACTTTTTCTAAATGCCGTGGTTTGTCCCATAAATCCAGGAATCACGGAAGTATGGTTTTGGCATAGCATTGTTGGAACGGGATCCCACTTGGCTGAAAATTCAAAGAGTGTAAAAAAGTCGTTCTTTTTATTGCTGACATGGACGGAAGGATCAACGTCAATATCAGAAACCTCGTATTTATAGGGATTTTTTTCGATTTTGAAGTTGGTAAAGGCAAAAGTGTTGTCGTAATTGAGCTTTTCTTGCGCATCGGGGTCCATAGGGTCTCCGTCGAACATAATGTCGCAAATGTCAACGCCGTCGGCGGCTAAGGCAATGTCAAAGCTGTCGGGACCCGAACACATTGCGAAAAGGTATCCGCCACCAGCCACGAAATTGCGAATTTGCTTGGCAACGGCCAGCTTCATTTGCGAAACCTTGGCGAAACCCAAGCGCTGCGCTCTTTCCTCATTTTCCTTGACGTCTTGAATGTACCACGCGGCATTTTTATAGCTGGCCCAAAATTTCCCGTATTGACCGGTAAAATCCTCGTGGTGCAGATGTAGCCAATCGTATTTGGGAAGATCGCCTTTGATGACTTCCTCGTCATAAATGATATCGTAGGGAATTTCCGCGTAAGTGAGCACCAAGGTGACCGCATCGTCCCAAGGTAGCTTGTTTTTGGGGGAATAAACGGCGATTTTAGGGATTTTTGTCAGCTTGATTTCATTCATATTGTTTTCAACGCTGGCAATCTCTTGTCGAATGCTATTGGCTTGTACGTCTGCAATGACTTGATAAGTCACTCCTCTGACAATGCATTCGTCTTCAATCTTGTCAGCGTAGGAAAACATAAAGCTCCCTCCTCTGTAATTGAGCAGCCAACTTGCGTCAACCCCTTCTTTTACAGCAAAATAGGCAATCCCGTATGCTTTGAGATGATTTTTTTGGTCCATATCCATCGGAATAAGGATGGCCGTAGCCCAAAGGGAAGGTATTATCATCATCAAGAATGACAATACCAATAGCTTAGATAATATATTTTTCATCTTTAATTACCGTAATTTACAACTGCAAAGATACGGATATTTTTGAATAGAAAGGAGGCTTCTTCAAATTGTTTTTACATAGATTGTCAAGATTCGCAAATTTTTCATATTTTTGCAAAAAAATATTTTGAATAAAAGTGCAATAATAAAGTCTCTTAAATATGAATATGATTGATTATTTCGTTTCTGAATCTCCGATTACCAATCTGAATGATTTTCTGGGTTGGTCTCACGGTAATCCTCTCGGAGTTTCTCCTTTGATTCAAGTGTTGTTTATTTTTGTGGTGGTCGAAGTGATGGGGTTCTTCAATCATCGAATCAGACATACGGGGAAAGTTCAATATTATCCTGTATTATATGTGCTGTTTGTGGTGGCGACGTTGGCAATGAGATATTATTGCTTCCAAGATGGTCTTCCCCAAATGGAAATCTGGAATGAGGAAAC
>JAKSMH010000140.1 GCA_024400715.1 Bacteroidales bacterium
ACCGGAGGATGTAGCGACGTGGCGTGCCGCGTCGCTGGAAGAAGGCGCCGATGGCGGTGCGGCAGCGATTGCAGCGAACACGAAGCGCGGGCGACTGACTACGGCCGTAGGCGGCAAAAGGCGACCGGAGGATGTAGCGACGTGGCGTGCCGCGTCGCTGGAAGAAGGCGCCGATGGCGGTGCGGCAGCGATTGCAGCGAACACGAAGCGCGGGCGACTGACTACGGCCGTAGGCGGCAAAAGGCGACCGGAGGATGTAGCGACGTGGCGTGCCGCGTCGCTGGAAGAAGGCGCCGATGGCGGTGCGGCAGCGATTGCAGCGAACACGAAGCGCGGGCGACTGACTACGGCCGTAGGCGGCAAAAGGCGACCGGAGGATGTAGCGACGTGGCGTGCCGCGTCGCTGGAAGAAGGCGCCGATGGCTTGCGGAAGCGATTGCAGCGAACACGAAGCGCGGGCGACTGACTACGGCCGTAGGCGGAAAGCGGCGACTGGAGGAAGCCGCTTTGCCGCCCTTACGGGCGTTGCAGGCGCCAAGCGGAGTAAAGCGGAAAGCGCGACGGCGAGCGTTAGCAAGCCGGGCCGCCCAAAAAAAATCAATGTTTTTTTTGTAATTTTGCGGAAAAATTAGATGAAGGGGAATTTAAAAATAGCTTATGACTATACTATAAATTTGCAATCGCATCCGTCATACGACTCCAGGCATATTTTTTCTTTTCCTCCTTCACGTTGCTTTCAAAGGATTCTTTTCTATTATTTACAAAGAAATCCGTAAGGGCATCGGCGATTTGCTGAGGATTGGGTTCCACCACATAACCGATTTTCTGGTGAGGGACAATTTCCGCCAAGCCTCCCACATTAGTTACCAGCATTGGTTTTTCAAAATGGAAGGCGATTTGTGTCACCCCACTCTGCGTAGCGGTTTTGTACGGTTGGGCCACGATATCGGCGGCATTAAAGTAATATTTCACTTGATCGTTAGGAATGAAATCCGTATGAAGAACAATCTTGTCACGGATTTTCAGTTGATCAATCAATTCCTGATAACGTTGCTCGTCTTCGTAAAACTCACCTGCCACTATCAATTTGACATTCTGGCTTTTAAGTCTTTCATCGGCAAAAGCTCGAAGCAACAAATCCAAACCTTTATATGCCCGGATAAAGCCGAAGAAAAGGACATAACGGCAATCTGCTGACAAGCCCAACTGCCGAAGTGACTCTTCTTGTGGCAGTTTTTCGCCGTAATGGTCGTAAATAGGATGTGGGGCGAAAGTCTTCGGGCAGTTACGCTTATCAAATTTGCTAATGTCATCCACCACGGATTTTGACAGAGCGACAAAACCTTCAACTGATTTCACGAAATAAGGCGGGAACAGTTTGTCGAGGATATTCGGCTCATGAGGAATCATATTGTGTACGAGCGCGATGACTTTAGAGCAACCATTTTTTCTCACTTTACGGGCGATAGTGCCGAAACATGGAGCCATAAACGACATCCAATAGGCGAAAATAACGAGGTCGGCTTTCTTTTTCGCGATTTCCTTGCCCACTTTCAACCAATTGAAAGGATTACAGGAGTTTATTTTTCTACGGATTACAAGATTTTCAGGAGCGGGATCTGTAGTGAATTGTGTTTTCCCAGGAAATAAGAATCCTGGATATTGCAGTGTAAAAGTGTACATTTCAACTTCATGACCTTGATTGACATATTCTGTGGCAAGGCGTTCGTTGAAAGTGGCCAAACCGCCGCGATAAGGATATGCTGTACCGACAATGATGATTTTCATAATTTAACATTAACGATGCAAAGTTATTTCTTCAGCAGATAATACCCTGCCGTGGTGTCGACATCTCGCAAGTATGGAATGGATTTCAAGACAGGAAGAACCTTGCGCGGGCGAAGGTGGAACTTTATCTCATAATTGGGATTGATGAAATAGGAAGTTTTGTTCAAAATAGAGAACTTCTCCTTCTTCACAATACGTTCAAAACGCTCCATAGTAATGCCAGTTTCTTTTATTTCGAGTAATGACTCAATCGTACCCTCATTTTCACCGCAGGTCTTTAATAGCCACTTGTAAGCACCTTTCGAGAGCAAGTGTATGAATGGCACTTTCGAGATCTTATGAACACAGATTTGCTGATGCCCTCCAAAAGGCATAAACCAAGGCGGGAAAGCAAAAAATATCACGCCGTCTGGTTTCATAAAACCTTTTACAAAAGCCATAAAACGTTCCTGGTTGTGAATATGCTCAATCACATCACGCAGCATAATGACATCATATTGATTTTCTTCGGGAGTGATATCGTAAATGGCCGAATAGATGAATTTCACATTATCGCAATGTTCGTCTTCCGAAAAATAGAGTTCAGCATTATGAATCTGCTGCTCGTTCAGGTCAATTCCCACACACTGGCAGCCCATATCCACAAATGGTTTCAGATTGCCACCTTCGCCACAGCCAATTTCCAGCACCTTGGTGTTGCCGTCCATGGACTTAAATTTTGAAATATAGGGAATGACGTATTTAGAAGTAGTGTAACTTTGCTCGTCAAAATAGAGTTTTCTATTCTTGTGTCTTTCCTGCATAGGGATTTGATTTAAATGAGTCACAAAAATACTATTTTTTTTAATTGAACATCAACACTATGGCAAAAAAAACAGAAATATTTAAGATAGCAATGCAAATATTCCTTTTGAAATAGTAATCCGGATTTTCAGCCATACAGTCTGCCTCTCAATGGAGGACAAAGAACGGAAATTCCAATAGACGAACGCACTTACAGCAATTGTCAATTCGTTAAAAAATCTCACACCTAACAAAAAGCCCCTACACTCTATCGAGCATACGGGCTTTTCACTTGAGGACACGTAGTTATTATTTTACAGATTCCACTTTTTTTCTTCTTTTCACAGCCCGATAAATTCCCAAGCCTGCAAATCCAAGGATGACAGCATACATTAGAACATAGCAGGCAACATTCACTTTGGCTCCCTCCCTTACGCTGTCCGGATCAAAAACAAAACGGATATGGTGCTGTCCTGCCGGCACATTCAATGCGCGCAAAGTATAATTGGCGCGGAAATGTTCAACAGGTTTCTCATCAATGAACGCCTTCCATCCGTAAGGGTAATAAATTTCAGAAAATACGACCACCCCGGTTTCCGCGGCAGAACAATCATACTCTACCCTATTGGGCGCATAATCGGTCAATTTAATGATAGCGGTAGAATCGTGATGAGGGACAAAGCCCTCGGTAAAACTCTTGAACTTAACATCCGTCACCGCAGAATTGCGCAAATTGATGGTACCCAAGGCATCACATTCTTCGTTAGGCGTATTGACCACAAACAAAGAATCAATATACCAGGCATTGCCCATAGCGTCTGGATTGCGTTGCACCTGCACTTGACCATCCTGACCGGGGACAAAGAAATACTTCGTATTCAACATATTCAACACCGGCATATTCATCTTTGAAATATGCTGGTCAATCAAGTCCTGATAACGACGCAATTTGGCTGCGTGGTAACCACCGATAGACTTAAAATAATAAGAAGTGCGTGATTCGTTGAACGTATTGGTCGTAAGATTCAACACACGGTAATTTGGATCAGTTTCCATGGCCAGCAATTCTTCTTCGTATGGCAGTTTCTTGAAATAATTCTTATCCTGCTTTTCCGTAACAAAATTATCATTATTGAAATAGCGCTTGTCTATGGGCCACATATCCAAAAGGACCAACACGGCAAGGATTCCAATAAACCAAGTCGTATTCAATTTTTCATTGGCATAGAGCCACAACAAGCCGGCACCCAACGCAATGAAAATAAATGAACGGAAGGCATCGCCTTGCAGCATCTTCATACGATCGGCAATGATAGCCCCGTTCAACCACTCCGGCAGCTGACTGAAAATTTGCTCATCGTTAACGGATGAAAAATCAAACATTAATTTTCCGAAAAGGGCAAAAATCAAACAAATACCCGCAGTGATACCCGCAGAAACACAAATGCTGCGTGTAGCTTTCTTCGTATCCACATTTTTATCCATAATTTCCTTAATGGCCAGGAAACCCAGCAAAGGCATTGTGATTTCGGCCACAATAAGGATAGACGACACAGCCCTGAACTTGTTGTACATCGGGAAATAATCGAAGAACAAATTGGTCAAGGGCATAAAGTTGTGTCCCCAGGAGAGGAGTACCGAGAACAAGGTAGCCACCACCAAAGCCCAGGAGCACGCACAAATCACAGAGCAACGTCCCAGGACAAAGAGGAAGCACACGAAGGCGCCCATATAGACAGGACCGGCAGTAAATGGCTGATCGCCCCAATAGGTTGGCACATTCTTGCTGAAATTTTCCGCATCACGACGAGAAACGCCATTTGACACCAAGGTCTTATAGGTTTCGGAATTTGTTCCTGCGTTAAAATTGGAACTGTTGCCCATAAAACCGGGAATCATAAAGGTCATACTCTCCTTAATGCCATAACTCCAGGCAGTGGCGTAATCCAGATCCAGACCTGAAGTCTTGTTGGTAGCGTCATTGTCCTTCACGAGTTCGGAATGCCCGCCGCGCATCGTTTCTTTCACATACTCGGTGTTGGATTTATACTTGGCATAGCCCGTGCCCAGGCCGACGCCCATTGAAGCGGCAAATAAAAGAATGCCCAGGCCCAAATCCTTGAAGCGTTTTTCCTTAATATGGGTATAAAGTTCGGCACAAAACAGAATTCCTATCAGCATACAAATATAATACGACATCTGCGGATGCTGCATAAAGCCAATACAGGTATATATCATTGTCAGGATAATTCCCCAACCGTATTTTTTCTGAAAAATGAGATAGATGAATTCTGATG
>JAKSMH010000141.1 GCA_024400715.1 Bacteroidales bacterium
TGCGTTTGTCCAGAACGTTCGGTGGAAGTTACGAAAACGGCTCCACACCTTTGTTGTTATTTCACGATATTTCCGCAGGAGCCGAGGAGACAGATATTTTCATGAAAAACAGAGCCATATTGTTATGGGCGGCCCTTGCATTGTCGTTGTTATCTTCCTGTGTCAAGGAGGGCAGTTCATTAGACAATTCGTCAGGACGGGATTCTTCGATTTCAGTCAATCCTTCATCTCTCACGCTTCGCCAAGAAGGTGAAACCCAACGCGTGTCCGTCAAGGCAAGCGGCAAATGGGTTATGAATGGGTCGGCCCCGTGGCTTGAAGTCACTCCCGACACAGGCGACGGCGATGCTTTCGTAGCGTTCACCGCTAGCGAGAACCCCGACGCCGACGAGCGCAACGCAACATTTTCCTTCATCTGCGGTGATGCCATCGCGAAATTGACCGTGGTGCAGAACAAGAATGACGTTCCGACAGTAACTCCCGAGAAAGACAATATAGAAGTTAACGGAGAAGGCGGTGAATTTGATGTCAAATTGCAATCTAATGTAAACTATACTGTAGAGATATCAGATAAGACGTGGATACATCAAATAACGAAACAATCCAAAGCGATGACATCCAGCACATTGCGCTTTGTCGCCGATGAAAATGCTACAGGAGATGACCGCTCTGGTGTGATACGCATATTTGCAGAAGGTTCAGATAAGGTCACCACCATCAAGGTGTCGCAGCCGTCTATTGAAGTAGCGTTATCTGATGGAGTGTACAATATCGGTCCGGATGGTGGTACAGTCGATGTGAATCTGAATACAAACATTCCGTCATATACATTGTCCATATCTCCTGCCGAAGCGTCAAATTGGTTATGGCAGATATCGACGAAGACTCTTCATTCAGACAGACTTTCTTTCAATGTCGCGACAAATTACGGTCATCAGTCCAGAGAGGCGGTAGTGACGATTAAAAGCATTATGAGTGGGAAGTCTGTGTCAAGTTTCATTATCAGACAATCTTATGAGAATGTACCGGGCAATGTCATTATCTATACCACAAAATATGACACCCCGATTACTCTTCCGGTAACAAAAGGCTTCGGGGCAAATTTTATTTCTTCTCAAAGCACTTATGAAAATGGCAAGGGTAAGCTCGTATTTGATAACGATATCAGCACTATCCCCGCCAATGCCTTCAAAGGACTTAGCGTTCTTACAAGTGTGATTCTGCCTAATAGTGTAACATTTATCGGTGAGAGTGCCTTTGTGAGCTGTTCTACTCTTGAAACTGTTGTCCTCCCATCAGGCCTTCTAGAAATAGGCGCAACGGCTTTTTGCAACAGCGGCCTAAAATTCATAACAATACCATTATCGGTAACTACGTTTGGCTCAAGTTGTTTTTCCACTTGCCACGACTTGCACACCATTAATTTTGAGGCAGGAAGTAAACTTTCTGCCATACCAGCAAGTTGTTTCAATGCCTGTGTCGCATTGAAGAATATGATGATACCGGCAAATGTAACTACAATTGAAATGCGGGCTTTCAGGGGTTGCAGTTCTTTGGAAACCGTGGAGGTGGAAAATGGTGGTAAACTCAAAGAAATCGAAGGATATCAATCCGAAGGAACGTACGGTCAACAACGTGGAGCATTTGCGGATTGCATCGCCCTTAAGAGTGTAAACTTGGGCAGTAATCTTTCGTCTATAGGACCATACGCTTTCTATAATTGCAACAATCTGAAATCTGTAACAATTATGAGCTACTATGCACCATCGCTTCCAGATGTTAAATATACGCCTTTTTCCGCTACCGGGGCCGTACTAAACTGTCAGGAAGATAGAGAATGCTATTTTGCAGAAGAAGGATATTGGAGATATTTCCCGGCATTGCCACCTGTGTCAGACTTGAGCCTTTCTCGTAAAATAGGTTGTACAACAGCAGATTTTGAACTTACTATGAAGAGTGAATCCGACGATGTGACACTCTCGGCTAAATTATATTATGGTCAAACTCAAACCGGAGAAAGACTTGATACATTAAAGGCGACAAAAGTGTTGTTTAAAAATGGCAAATGTTCTCTTATAGGTCTTCAACCTAACACATGTTATAGCTATAGATGTGTCCCTACCATAATCTATAAAAATAGAAAATTCAGTTGGGATTCAGACGGAAATTTTGATTTCTTTTTATGGACACATTACGACAATGATGGTGATAACGAGAGAGTAACCGAAGAAGATTGGAAAAAATAAGCGACATATTATTATGAAATACACAAAATCAACAATATGCTTTATCGTCTTTGCCGTATCGGCAGTGTTCTCCGCGTGCGTAAAACACGAATTGACTGATACTCTGCAAGGTAAGATGACAGTTATTGAGGCCTTCTCTCCAAATGAAGCTAGTAAGACGATTCTTGGAAATGGCGGAGTCATCCTTTGGGATGGAACAGAATCCATAAAAGTGTTTCACGACACAGATGGCTATGGAGATAGATTTACATCTGTCGATTCGTCAAAACGTTCAAAAGCAACATTCAATGGATATATAGGTGAAGAAGCTAAGATGCTGTATGCAATATATCCTTACACGGGATATTCAAATTCAGGTAATATTTACGATTCATCCACTGGAAAGTATTTTCTCAACGTGCCTGGAGTTCAGACTGCAACGGCGGGCAGTTTTGATAAAAACGCCTTTCCGTCAGTGGCAAGTGCGGCGTTTGGCAACCCTTTGCATTTCCAAGGTGTATGTGGCGGATTCTGCTTTACTGTGGCTTCCGATAAAGTAACAAAAGTGGTGTTCAGAGGCAATAATGGCGAAATTCTTGCTGGCGGTGTCTATGTATCAACATCCTCCGGTGTCCCGACGGTTGTGGAGTACGGCAAAGATGTGAATACAGACATAACGCTTCTGCCTTCCTCGGAAACATTTGAACCTAATACAAAGTATTACATTTCAATGCTTCCGTCAGATTTTACAAAAGGCTTCACCGTGGACTTTTTTACGCAGGATGGAGATGTTTACCATTACATTGAAAATACTCATAGAACCTTAAAAAGTTTGGTGTTCGGAAGAGTTGAAGATGTGGACGAAAACTTGTCAATTATTGTCGGCAGAAGACTATTGTCAGATACCTGTAGCGAATATGCTGTAAAATTACTAAAAGGTGATGCTTCTGCCATTAAGTGGACTTGGTCGGTATCCGATGATACTGTGGCCGCCGTAGTGAATGTATCGGAGAACAGATGCACGGTAAGAAATATTAAAAATGGCATTGCAGTGCTTACGGCAAAATCAGGGAATGGAAAAATAGTGGTGGAGATAAACATTTCTGTTTTCAAAGGGAATGATTTGTCTTTTAATGGCACGGCCAACTGCTATATAGTTTCAAAGGCGGGTTATTATGGTTTCAAGGCGGTCAAGGGCAATTCTTTGGAATCCATTGGTTCGGTGTCCAAGGCAGAGGTTTTGTGGGAGTCTTTCGGCACCACTACTGAACCGAATGTCGGAGACATCATCAAAAGCGCATCGTATGCCGATGGTTACATAGTTTTCTCCACTCCCTCAACCCTCAAGAACGGCAATGCCGTGATAGCGGCCAAGGACGCTTCTGACAATATTCTGTGGAGTTGGCATATATGGGTATGCAATGGTTATGACCCCGCAGCTACTAATCAGGTTTACAACAACAATGCGGGCACAATGATGGACCGCAACCTAGGTGCAACCTCAGACGTCAAAGGCAGCGGAGGTGATATCGGCCTGTTGTACCAATGGGGCAGGAAGGATCCATTCCTTGGTACCGCGTCAATCAATGGCTACACTAGTCAGGTGTCCACGGGTACTTGGCCGTCAGAAGTGTCATCCAATTCTTCCATTGGTACTGTTGCATACTCTGTCTCCCACCCCACCACTTTCATCACTTCAAATGGCAGCAATGGTGATTGGTACTATACGGGTTCATCGTCAACAGACAATACAAGGTGGACAACTTCCAAGACCATCTACGATCCCTGTCCTCCAGGTTACCGTGTCCCCGACGGTGGCAACAGTGGTGTCTGGTCCAAGGCCTTCGGTACAAGCAGTTATTGGAATATTCCATACAATTGGGATTCCTCGAATAAGGGCATAAAGGGTATGGACTTCGGCAAGACAGAAAAGAAGTTAGGTTCTGGTACAATATGGTATCCTACATCTAATCAATATTCTGATGATTTTGATTCTGTTTTCGAAGGTTGCTATTGGTCTTGTACGCCAGATGGCAAAAAAGCATACAACTTTTACTTCTATTACGATATAAAATATCAGCTGGGAGTTATGGGGACCCTGGAGGATGAATGGTGCTACCCATCGTACAGCCGCACTCGTGCAGCAAAATGGTCCGTGCGCTGTCTTTCAGAGTCAAGGCATGATTCTGGCCAATTACCGGCTGGGAGTGTGGATTTGGGCCTTTCGGTATTCTGGGCTGCCTGCAATCTCGGCGCCTCCGTGCCCGAGGAATACGGCGGATATTACCAGTGGGCCGGAACAAAGGACGTGACAGACGAGAGTATTTATCTTGATTACAGCAATTGCCCTTATCATACCGGTTCCATCAAAGAACAAGGTTGGACGAAGTACGTTTCTTTAAACTGTTCGTCTTATTGGTCCGGCTCCGGTAGCCCGGACAATAAGACGATTCTTGACCTCTATGATGACGTTGCTCACGGAAAGTTGGGCAGCAATTGGAGAATGCCTACTGATGAAGAGTGGACAGAGTTGCTAAATAATTGCACTTCAGAATGTACAACATTGAACGGGGTTTGTGGCAGAATGTTTACCAGCAGGAAGAACGGCAACAGCATATTCTTGCCAGCTGCGGGCC
>JAKSMH010000142.1 GCA_024400715.1 Bacteroidales bacterium
GAAAAGAACCTCACTCATGGAAATCAATTCCGTAGATGGTAAAAAACTCAGCGAAGGTATCAAGGCAAAATTCAGCCTGAAACGTGATGCAGATGGAAATGTAAAACTCATTATTCATCCAGTTCGTAATGAAATTCAAAATGACATAAAATTAAATGCTACACAACTTGAAAAATTGAAGCAGGGCCAAGTCATCATGAAAAAAATCGATGATGAAAATTATCTCGTTCAACTTGACAAGGAAAATAACGAAATCCTAAAAACCAAAGTAAAAGATATTGTTATTCCTTCACATATTGAACATATTGAACTTGGTCAGGAACAAAAACAAAAGCTCAAAAGAGGCGAACCTATCATTCTCATCAATGATAATAAGGAATTTCAAGTTAGCATTGATCTTAACGCAAGGCTTGGCTATCATTTTGAAAAATTAAACAATTTAGAACGCGAACAACAAGTCAAATTCGATTTGGAACATCCTGAATATATTGGCATGGTACAAACCGATGAAAACCGAGACCAATATATTGAATACCAAAAAGGACTGCTTTCAGAAAAAAAAGAAAGCGAAGATGAAAATCAAAGTAACGGAATTAAAATCAAACCATAATTATTTGCCATGGAAAACGATATATTACAACAATTAGCGAATCTGGGTGTAAGCAAGACGGAAATTAGCATAGAAGAACTTGCAAAACTCCAAAAAGGCAAAATGTCTGAAATGCTGAATTTCACCGTTCCGTATAGCGAACCTGTAAAAGATTTTCTTGATAAGGAAAATGTGAATTACACCATTGAAAATGACAAAATCAAGTTCTCTGGAAAAGTCAAAGCTGAAACAATAAATGAGGCGGAAGATACGGAAAAAAACAGACGCATTCTTGATGATGCCAAAATAGAATACGAAACAGTTCCAAATAAGGCAAGGGTCAGTTGGATAGCAAGCAGCGCATTTGCCATAGGAGTAACGGCCATCAACCCAATGATAGGTATAATAGTAGCAACAAGAACTACTCTCAGGTTGATAGCCCAAAAAAGAAGTATCAACAATTCCTTCAACATGGCAAATCCCGACCTTAAAAAATTAAAAAATGGCGAAATTGTAATTGGGACTGATAAATTCGGCAGGAATGTTTTAAGACAATTGGATAAGGACACAAATACCATCATGTCTGTGAAAGTCGATACAATTAAAATTCCGAACACCATCTTCAATACTGATTTGACACATAAACAAAAGAAAATCCTCAAAGCAGGAGGAACAATAAAAATCGATGATGAAAATGGAAACTCCCATAAAGTGAGACTTGACCTTACAAATGATTCCGGTCTTGCTTCAATGAAAAAGAAAAACGGCAGGGAAATAGAACGCGAAAAAATTGGATTTAAATTATAAAAAATTATAATCATGGGTAATTACATAGATTACAAAGAAATGAAGGATAAGGTTTCCCTTCAGCAAGTAGTAGAAGCCGCTGGTTTTGTTTGGGACAAGAAAAGCGGTAAAACACAACCTGAATTTCGCAGAGGCGATGAAAGAATTATCATCAAAAACATCGGAAAGGAAGGAGAACACTATTGGTCAAGAAGCGGTTCTTTGGGTGGAGGTGATGTTATCAACTTTATCAAGAATGACATTAACTCGTTCTCAAATGTGCCTGGTGTTGATTTGAATAGAAACGAGAGGCAAAATTTCCTGAATGTTAATGCTGTGTTGGCACATTTTGCCGACATACCATTTGAGGCTTCGTTGAAAGCAGAAACTCCAGTGATGCAAGCCGAAAAAACAAAATTTGATCCGGAAAGATACAAACAATACAAAGCGGAGGTTACCGACCTTGGTTATCTTACGGCAGAGAGGCATATTAGCCCTGATACGGTAGAAAAATTCTTGCCTTTTATCACTTTGGTTAAAGATACCCAAACACAAAATGGCTATCTCAATGTTGGTTTCCCGCTCAAAGAAGTAGGAACGGATATCGTGACCGGCTATGATATCCGAAATCACGGATTCAAAGGCCTTGCTGCAGGTACAGACAAAGAAAAATCCGCTTGGATAGCTACAACGGCGAATAATCCAGCAGAAGTGAAACGTTTGTTCATGTTTGAATCGCCAATAGATGCAATGAGTTTTTACGAAATTAAGGGTAAACCCTTACTGCATGATTCTGCCTTTATCAGCCTCGGCGGTCAAATGCACAAAGACCAATTGCAGAATATCATTGCACATTTTCCTGAAGCAAGAATAAACACGGCTTACGACAATGATATTGCAGGGCGAGTCTATGACATCAGGACTTACATGGCCGCAGTCGGCAAAGACTTAAATGTGTATTTGAAAAAAGATACCAATCAAGTTGAATTTCGTTACGACAACAAAACAATCACCATGTCACAAGATGATGTTACATTGAACAAATTCAAAGAGGAAAGTGGCATCCATAAAAAGTTTGGCACAGTTTATAAGTCTCAGGAAGGTTCAAAGGACTGGAACGAACAACTCTCGAAAAGCAAGAAAGCCAGCGAAGAAATTCAAATCGAAAAGGAAACCAAACAACAAATCAAGTTATGACACAAAAAGAAATCTTGCTGCGACCAACTTTCAATTATTGGTTAGTAAAAGGAATCCCTGGATTGCTAATCATAATTGCCATCATATTTGTCGAACCCTTGTTTGATAAAATGATGGGTAAGTACACCTCTTTTATACTTATTGCGGTTCCAACAATAATATTCCTGATTATGACCTATAATTACATTCTGTGGACCGTCTGCACAAAATGGATTATAGACGACACAAAAATCTATATCCATCGTGGCCTGATTAAAAAAAATATAGATCACATCGAATTATACAGGGTACTTGACATTAAAGAAACCCAAGGGCTGCTTGACCAGATTTTCGGAATCGAAACCATTTGGCTTTACAGCCAAGATGTTTCTGACCCAACGCTTCGTATATTCGGGGTAAAACGCAACAAGAAAATCATTGATGAAATAAACGAAAGGGTAAGAAGTCAGCGCAGAAATAATAAGATTCTTGAACTCACAAACAATTAAAAAATGAAAAGACATATCGCAATTACTATCATTTCCCTATTGTTACCATTATTGGGAATTTCACAAACAAGAGATCTTATCGTAACGGATCCTGCATTAACAGCGGCGATTTCTGGTGGAATAGCTTTAGAAGTCACCGAACAACAGCAAATCCACGAGCAACAGGAAAAAATCGTAGATTTACAAAGTTCGATAGCCGCTTGCCAAACCATTGTGAAGAAAATCGAGGAGAAAACTTATAAGTATCTTTCAACGGCCAGTGATATTATAGTCGCCGCAAATTACATTGTTGGGATGACAAAAGATATCGAAAAGTCATATGAAAATTTAAGCGAATGTCTAGATTTAGTTGCAGACGAACCATATCTTGTTTTATTAACCGTAGAAACCGACACTTTGATAAAGTCAAGGATTATAGATTTGTTCGCGTATGTTACAAATGTCGCTTTTGTTTATGATGATGGCCAGGCTCCAATCGGAGGTAATGGCCATCCTAAAAACCTTATGAATAATGCAGAGAGAATGGAATTTGTCTATCATGTAAGCAATGAATTAAAAGTTATCAGAGGCTATACAGCATATCTAAAATCTCATTTGAAGGTCGCAAAAAAACAATCTGTTTTTAGGAATCTATGTCCAAAGACATATCAAGTCGTAAGAAACTGCGAATACACATATAATAGCATATTGCGTGATTTTCATTTATAAAAAACAAAATCATCAAGATAAATAAATTAAAGGTAAAGAAAATCTTCAAAGTAACAAGTATAGTAATATTTTCATTGTTACTATTCCTTGACGTACTTTTCTTCCTACTGACATTATGGGAATTTCATAATGACAAACTCGATCCATTTATGATGAAAAATGAATTTAGCTATGAGTTTTTCATTCTCGTTATCAGTGTAGCAGGAATCATTTTAACTTGCAAAAAAATAAATACAAAAACACAACAAAATATCTTATCATGGCAGAAAAATTAGTCAATTTCATTGGCAAATGCCCTGTGTGTGGCAAAGGCCAAATCGCCGAAGGTCCGGCAGTTTACCGCTGCGACTATGCAGCTTCAATGACTGACAAATGTGACTTCCACATTTTCAAAACCTATAATGGTACGGAAATCACGGAAAAGCACGTTAAGCAGCTCATAGAAAATGGACAAACCGAAATTATGGAGTTCACATCTAAGGCAGGTAAAAAATATAGCGCATTCCTTAAAATCGAAGGTGAAAATGTTTCAATGGAGTTCGCTAACAATGCCGACAACCAGCCCAAACTTGACACACCATGCCCATTATGCGGTGAACCAGTAATGATATTCAACAATGGTTACGGCTGCAAGAACGTTCACGAAACGGACGAAGCCGGCAAAAAGAAATGTTCTCTTTGGATTAACAAGGTCATCGCACACCGCACCATTTCCAAAGATGAAGTTGAACAGCTTCTGGCCCTTGGCCAAACGGATTTCCTTGACGGCTTCGAGTCCAATAGCGGCAACGAATTTACCAGTCGCCTGATTCTTGACAAAGAAGGTAACATCAACTTCGATTCTACGGTTTGCAAATGTCCGAAATGCGGCGGCGATGTCAAAATAGGCAGCCGTTCTTACAATTGCAGCAACTACAAGGAAAACGGTTGCAATTTCAACATTTGGAAAGAAATCGCTTACCGCAAGATTTCTCCTGAAGAAGTCAAGTCATTGTGTGAAAACAAGGCTACAGAAGTTCTCGATGGCTTCAAGAACAAGGATAAATCCAAAACTTTCTCCGGACAACTCATCTTATCCGAGGAT
>JAKSMH010000143.1 GCA_024400715.1 Bacteroidales bacterium
CGATTTGTTGACATCGTCATTAGGCGAAATGTATTTGTGAGCCACATCTATTGCTCCGTGTAGAATCATCTCGGCACGATTGGCAACGACTTCATTCACATTCATATTGGTTTGTGTTCCCGAACCCGTTTGCCAAACCTTCAATGGAAAATGCTCGTCGAGTTTACCTGCCAAAATCTCATCGCAACAAGCCACTATCAAATCCTTTTTGTCTGCAGGAAGCGTGCCCAATTCACAATTGGCCGAAGCCGCCGACTTTTTGATTAAAGCCAAAGCATAAATAATTTCAAACGGCATAGTTTGCGTACCGATTTTGAAATTATTGAAAGAGCGTTGCGTTTGAGCAGCCCACAACTTATCTTGAGCCACTTTCACTTCCCCTAAGGTATCTTTTTCGTTGCGATAATCCATTTTACTATCTATTATTTTGATAACTAATTAAATAAATTTTCTTCTAAAAGAAAGCAAAGATAGGAAAAAAACTTACTGATTTCCACCTTTCAATTGAGCCAGATTTTTTTCAAAGCCAGGATAGGATTTGCATACACAATCGGCATTATCAATCGTCACCGGATGACGCAGCGCCAACAAATTGTACGCCATCACCAAACGATGGTCCTGATGAGACGACAAATGCAATTCCAAGGGATGTTGCAAAATTCGCCCTTCAACGACCAGCGTATCATCATCGGGAGAGGAGAAGTCGGCAACTGCATCCAAATCCTTTATCAGATTATCTTTTCGCTGAGACTCTTTCAGATTAAGATTTCTCACCCCCGTCAATGTCAGTTTCATCGGCAACAAAGCTGCCATTGCCACCAATACGGGAGCCAAATCAATATTCTGACGCACATCAATGACCGCTTCTTCCAACCTATTCTCTCGCTCTTTGCGAATCACAATTCCTTCGTCAGTCATCCGAGTCGATATTCCCAAAACACTGAACCACTGCGCCATCACGGCATCACCCTGCAAGCTCGGCAATGATAATCCCTTCAACAGCAAGGATTTTGCTGCATCTAACACAAGATATGCATACCAGAAAATGGCGGCACTCCAATCTTTCTCTTCCACCACTTCATTTTTCTCATAATACTTTTGTAAGATATTCTCTGTCATATTAATATACGACAAAGACCGCTGATGATACTTATCGTAAATAATTTTAGGATTGCCCATCTGCTTAGCGACAAGCATCAATGCAGAAACATACTGACTACTTTCATTGCCATCGATGATAATTTCGTCAGCACAAATCGATTTACCCTGAATATGCAAGCCATCGTTTTGCTTGCAAATATCAGCACCCACAGATTTCAAAGCTTGTATCAACGGAATAATCGGGCGTTGCAGCAAACGCTCGCTACCTGTAAGCCACCAACGGCCTGGCGTAATAGACAAAACCGACGTCAGGAAACGGTAAGCAGCACCACAATCGTGAACATTCACAACAACCTCAGCCGAGTCCTTCGATTCAAGATGTTGAAGAATGGATGACAAGGCCGCGTGGGTTATTGCCACGTCGTTAGGCACATCAGACGAAAGTGGAGACAAGGGACAACGGTTGAGGAATTGCAGAACCAAAGTCCGAATACAAATACTTTTGCAAGGACTTAGCGAAATCATCCCCTCAACTTCATTCGACATAGGCAATCTTTGGTATAACTTCATATTAATGAAAGAATTATCTCGAAGATGTCGTTCTTTTCTGATTAGGATTCCTACGACAAATCATAAAATCCCAAATACCCTCGGCATAGCCCAAACCATAACTCAAATGAAGTATCAGAAAACTTTTGACGACCTTACGTCTTTGTGCTTTTGTAAACTGCCGATGACCACTAAAGCCAAACGCCAAGCCCCAATAGCCCAACAAAACAAGAATATAGATTATTGCGGCACATTTACTAAAAAATGAGCAAATCAAACCTAGGGACAGAAAAAGTACAAAGCAAAAAGGTATCAACTGACGGAAAGTCGTGATACGATGATGCTTTCTATTGACATAAACCTTCCAATAACCATATTGGAAATATTGTCTGAAAAGCTTTTTATAGCTTGACCTAACGACATAATAGGATTGGATATTCTTGCTAAGATAAATCTTATACCCTGCCTTGGTTAAACGGAAATTAAATTCATCATCTTGATTTCTGGTAAGTTGCTCATCAAAATAGCCCACCTTTTCAAATATTTCTCTTTTATAGGCTCCAAAGGCAACGGTATCAACATACCCTTCCTTGTCGCCTGTACGGAAATAGGCATTGCCAACTCCGAAGCGCTGAGACATTGCAAAACCGATAATCAACGAATTTTCATCGGCATAACTATTGGTAAGAATGCCACCGCAGCAACCTATCTGCTCTTCCGAGAAAAGCACCTCCAAATTACGTTCCACGAAATCCTTTTCAATAGTACTATGTGCACCCAAAATAATCACCACATCGCTTTGCGTGTACTTTATTCCCAAATTGAGCGCATACGGTGTTGTTTGATGAGTATTATTTATCAAATGGATGAAAGGATAGGAATCTTCGAATTGTTTAATGATATTTACACTTTCATCTTGACTTTCTCCATCGCAAACCACCACGGTCAATCGCTCTTTCGGGAAAGTACAATTCACTATCGACTGGAGACATTTCCCGATGAACTGCACTTCATTACGACAAGGAATGACAATAGAAACTGTTTTTTCGTTCAAATCCGTCATATTAAAAACTTTTACTTTTCACATTTAATTTAGAATTTTGCTGGAGCAATTGGTGATAAAAATGTATCATCGTTTCAACATTTTTATTCCAGTCGTAACATTGCTGCACGTGCTGACGACCTGCTTCTCCCATTTGCTGCCGTTTTTCAGGATGGTCAATAAGACTTTGAATTGCCTGAGCGGCAGCTTCTGGATTATTGCGAGGAACGATGATTCCCGTTTCACCATTTTTTATCACTTCACAAAAACCTTCAGCATCTGAAGCTATGACTGGGCAACCGCACGACATAGCTTCGACAGCAACGACGCCAAAGCTCTCCGAAAACGAAAGCGCCACAAAAATATCTATTCCACGATAAACTTGAGGCAACTTTTCATTGACAACAAAGCCCTTAAACTGAACCTTCGGCATAATCTGCAATTCACGACACAGATTTTGCAAGTTCTCCTTTTCAGGGCCATCACCCACAATTTGCAGCAATAAATCCTTCTCTGGATTCTGTCTAACGACCTGGGCAAAAGCTCTGATAAGCAAATCGATACCATAATTTTTACTCAGAGTTTTCACCGTTCCAACCACTATGGAATGATGAAAATCCGACGCTTTAGGATGAAAGAACTCGGAATCGACACCAAAAGGCGTAATACCAATTTTCTTCGAGGTATATAGATTCGTCTCCGCAGCCATACAACGGCTTGTCGACAACACAAGGTCCGCTCTTCGCAAAGTAAACTTCAGCAATTTTTTATATATGCTTCCAGCCTTAGGATAGCAATAAACATCGCTACCCCACACCGAGACTATGAAAGGATGAAAACCAGCCAAAGCGCCCAACAAGCCATAACTTGAAGCATAATGAGCATGAACTATATCGGGCTGAAAATCTTTGATTTTTTGTCTAATTGATTTTAAAGACTTAAAATACAACACTTTTCCTAAAACCCATCGTGCTAGAACGGATTGCGTTTGAAAAGAAAAGTTGTAATTGAAAACCGTTACATTTTGTAAATGGCTATAGAAAGATTCATCACATTTTAACAAGCCAAAAAGGAACACCTCCACATTGGATTCCGACAACGACTTAACCCAACGTTTGGTGTGTGTACTGCTAATATCTGACAGAATGAATATTTTCATAGTACACTACTTTGAGGTTAATGACGTTATTATTTGCCGACAACGCGATTCCCAAGTGTGCTGCTCGGCAATATTCTGGATTTGCTTTTGATACTTCTGCAACAAACTGCCATCGCGCTGCAAGAGATCAAAACAGCGAATAACATCTTCCACCGATTCGGTGCAAGAGATTCCAATCTTCTGCTGTTCAATAAATTCGCCGCACCAACTATCGCGATATCCAATCAAAGGCTTGTGATAGCCTATAGCCTCAAACAACTTGTACGGAGCAGCGAACTGAATGTAAGGAGTGGCAGAAAAAAGGAGCGCAAAAACATCCGCCTGACGATACAAGTCGGCCAGGGCAGCACCTTGCTGATGCGTAATCGTAATATTGGAAACACCCTCATACGCCTGATAATCTGCTCATACTCTATTCCAATCGCTGAATCTACAGCACAAGGTCAAATGGACCGACGGACTTGATTTAACGGCTTCCAAAAATGTTTTCAAATCATAATTTCCACCAATGCCACCGATATAAAGAAGTTGCAACGGAGAATCAAAAGTATGCGTTTCCGTAGCAGCAATATCACACCCTGCCGGCAGTTCTACGATCTGATGTAGAAAACTGAATGGAATATGAGGAAGCATCCGCAAAGTAGGCAGGAACAACACATCCAACAATTTGGCATACTGTTTCAAATCATACTTGTAAAAATATTTTGCAACACGTTGCTTCCAGCCTTTATTCTTATTGATGAAACGCCAATGAATGTCGCGATAGAACAGGCCAATGGGAATATTATTCTTTTTACAAAAGGAGAAAAAAGAAAAATCCAATGCCGGATAGATTGGGAAATGATGACTTTCTGTAAGTAAAGTCGGCATTACCGAAGACTCGCTATATAAGAAATCATATTTAACGCCGCTTTGAATTTTTTGCTTGATTTCCTTGATTAACCTCTTTCGTTCGCAACCTGGCCCTTCCACCACATCCACCTGATAACCTAT